>JAPUFX010000053.1 GCA_027293415.1 Candidatus Methylomirabilota bacterium | reverse complement strand
TCAGCAAGGAAGATGATCCCGAGACTGTGCTGATCCCCCGCCTCCTCGCGGCAAAGGCAGACATGCGGCGAATTGCGATGGTGCATGGTGTGTGGCAGCACGGCAGGGTGGAGGAGGGTTTTCACCTTGACGGCGATATTGAGCGGGTCCGGGATGCCATCAGTAAGGGGGAGCTTTCCCCCGATGCCCCGACAACGCCACTGACCAGCGTGTTCATTGACCCCGTGGCGGACTACTGGGACCCCCGGAAGAATCCGAACCTGGACACCAACATGCGGGCGGCGCTCAACCCGTGGCGGGACCTGGCTCGGGAGTTTCGCGTGTGCATCATTGGGGTGGCCCACCTGCGCAAGGACTTAGAAGTCCGTGCGGCGGTACACGCCATCAAAGCCTCGGGAGCCCTGACGGAAATCTGTCGGGTGGTCAACTACTTGTGCTTGAATCCGAAAGACCGGGACGAACGGCTCTACGGTTCAATTAAATCGAATAGCTCCTCCCTGTCATCCACCCTCGTCTTTTCGATCCCCCCACGAGGCCACGAAACAAAGGTCAGTTGGATGGGGGAAGACGAGGGGGACCTGGCAGCCTTGCTTGAGGGGGTGCCTACCACGTCGAAGGAGGACAGCGAGACGCCAAAGGTCCTGGAGGCGTTTGACTCCTTCCAGGCGGGAGAAGTGGAGAAACAGGCTGTCAGCAAAACGCTTCAGGAGAGGTGGGGGATAGCCAGACCGACCGCGTACCGCTGGGTCGCTAAGGCAGTCAGAGCAGGGGGGCTCCAGGAGAAACAGACAAAGACTGCCCCTGTCCGGGACGTGCTCTCAAAGCCATAGTCTCACGCTGGGGCCAGTCCCGTGAGACTGTGAGACTGTAGGGGTTCAGTATAAGAATAAACTATATTTTTCAAGACGTTTCCACAGTCTCACCCCTATGAGACTGTAGATGAGACTGTGGACCTCCCCCGAGCCTACGGGGGGCGAAAGGAGGCCAAAATGACCGAGGATCAATTCATCGAGTTAGCGGACGGCAAGGCAATCAGAGCAGTTCTGCTCCCTGGCGGGTGGGTCGAGGCCACAGGTGAGGTGTCGATTGCCTACCTGGAGCACGACCCCAAACGTGAGCACCTTCTCAGCTTCTCGTCCAGCGAGGGGAAGGTGGTCGTCCTCCTCGATGAGGTGGTCGGGGTGCGCCTGGCGAAGTGATGGAGCGGAAGCTAGGCAGGCTTCGAGCGCGTCTCCTCAAACTTGGTGGAGAGGAAGTCGCGTTGGATGGACTCACCGACGACCTCGTGACTGCTCTCCTCGGGCGTGGGCTGGTTACCGAGTGAGGCAGGAAGCTTAATTAATGCCCGGGTCGCCAGTGCCCCAGCCAGTGCTCCAAAGAGGGCGATGATTATTCCACGAATAATTGCGTCCTTATTTCTCGACCAAAAGGACTCACGTTCACGTTTATGGGAAAGGAAAATAGTTGAAAGATGTCCATTTTTTGTAGCGTAGGATATTCCAATGAGTATCCCCACCAGAAGTTGGCCCAGGAGGAATTGATATTGATAGCCCGGTGATATCCACTTGGCACCAAAGCTGTCGATGATGAGGATGATGAGGTACACGATAAATGCAAGACCCCAAAAGGTAAGATTAAACACATAATTGATAAACCTTTCGCGGCTATTTAGTAGTTCCTTGATCCTCAAAAACCCGGTCTCCGCAGCATCAATATCGACTGAATATAGGGATGTTCCCTTTTTGCGACTAAATGTGAGTTCAAGTGGAGGGTTGGCGAATCGCAAATCGTCTATTCTCTTTCCCACGTTTTCTACGAGGTCATCAATGGAATCATATCCATAATCACCGCTAACTATAGCCACCCCCGTGCCGGAGGTCCCCGACATGATTGCATGGATCGTATCCAGGTCCTCCCGGAATAAAAGGACGGATGGAAAATTTTCGCTTCGGTCTTTGGTGACTTTTCTCAAAGCGTTATGCTCCGCGTGACTTCTTCCCCCACCGACGCTCAACCCTGTGTGGGGTATGGGGAGGTAGAGTTGTTCTAATCAGCCGCCTCAAGCGCCGGACCTTGCTGTTCGCCTTCGACGGGTGGAGGCTGCTCCGGTCCCGAAATTTGAACCGAGAGATTCACATTGTCGGCGGTTATATTAAGAGCCGCCGCAGCCGTTTGATCCCCAGTGACAGTAGATCGTTTAAAATAATTCTTTATCTCTTGAACGTCTCTCATTGCGCTGCGTGCAGTGACCAAGGACGATATAGCGAGGATAGATGCAATGATACTCAGTACTGTGGCTACTATATCCATACCAGCCCTTGGAGCCTCTTACTGACCGAATTGTCGCCAATCCTCAGGAGGAATCCTCAGGTCATTAAGAATTTGTACGGGTACATCAATGGTAATACCCGTTTGGCGTTCGTAATCCTGAACGTGTCGGCGCAGGATGAAAGCCAACACTTTGGCGTGCTCCGGGCTCATTCTGATACGCGCCGCAACGCGAAAAGTGCGGTTTTCTGCTTCTTGACCTTCTTCGTGCTGCGCGTGTTCTCTCAGTGGGGCGAGCCTTGTTCCGAAATCAAGTAACGCCGTGTAGGGATTTAAGGTGACCCAAAACACATCGCTGTATACTTCCGGTACTTCCGCCATTGACTTTCCTCCTTTTCCTTGTGTCCTTTGCCGGGGCTACTTCTTCCTCTTG
Source organism: Candidatus Methylomirabilota bacterium (assembly GCA_027293415.1). Taxonomy (NCBI): domain Bacteria; phylum Methylomirabilota (SeqCode); species Candidatus Methylomirabilota bacterium. The sequence goes on along the minus strand of JAPUFX010000053.1, from coordinate 76,533 downwards.
TTCCATCGACGCAAGACCAGTTCACGCATGGCCTGTGAGCGGTCCTCCTTTGACACCCCGGCCCAACGTTTGCGACCGAGTGAGACGGCTGCTTGTGACTTCTTTTTCTGCTTCTTCCCCACCCTGCCTCCCGTCGTCCTTTACCACACGGGGACGCTGGGGACAACCTCCTTTTGTGGTCCACGAGCGGTCGTATTTTTCCCTTGACACCCTAATACGAGCGGTCGTATAATTACGTATGGAAAGGAGCGTACCAAATGGCCTCGAAAGTCAGACAGAAGGACCCCGGAGCAGTGGCCCTCGGGAAACGCCGATGGGAGGGCATCCCGCCCAAGGAGCGAGCGAGACAGATGCGAGCTTTGGCCCGGAGGCGCTGGCGGGGGAGGAGGCGGAAGTAATGGTATACCGCCGCAGACGAGGAGGAGACGGTGCGGGATCGGTTCTCGCCTAGCACGCTGATGGGACCAAACAGTGACCCAAGGGCCGGGGAGACGACCGCCTCTCCCGCCCACCTCAAGCGCCTCATCCCCGCTACTCTGAACCGTCTTGGTGGGCTCGTCCCCAACCTGACCGTTGAACCCCACCCGGACGGACGTGTTAGTATCACCCTCCCGCTCCAGTGGGCATCTCTCCTCCTTGCCAACCTGCAAGCCCAGGCCCATGACTTCAAGGAGAAGCTACAGCGGGCAACCTGGCAGGAGCAAAAGAAGCAGGCCGACCTCCGAGCGTCCCTTGCGGAGTCCCAACGGCAATGGGAGATGCAACAGGTCGCCGTCCATGCCTTGTACAAGCAGCTTCTCAAAAATGGGCTTACTCACCGGGAGGCCCTTTACCAACTCAAGAGTGACGCATGGACCATCACCATGCTACAGACCGCGATAGAGAAGGGAGGTGCGAGGGAACGTCGCCAGCAACGGAGCAAACGAGACAAGCGGATCTTTGATATGGTGAACCAGGGAATAGGACGGCGGGAAGTTTCGGAGCGGTTGGGCTTGACCGTCGTCCAAGTAAAAGAGGCGTTACGTCGAGGACGAATGGAGAAAGGAGGTGGTGAGGCATGACACGACGGATGAAACAACTTATAGGTCTTGCAGTATGCGCCGGGATCGTTCTCGCCTATATCTTTCTCTCTACAACGGACTTCATTACTGCCGCAATCGCCTTCGCGGCCACCTTCTCAGGTGTCTATCTCTCCTTTTCCAAGGAAAACCGGCGGAGGCGGGAGGAGGAAAGGAGTGAAGCCGCTCGAAGGGAGGCGGAGGAAAAAGAACAGTTTGCGCGATTGATTCAAGGTGTCTTAGTCGAAAGCGCGAACGATCACACCATATTGAACAATATCCGCAAGATGGTCGCCCCTGGAGTCATTTTCGTAGGTGAAGTTAGCACCGACGCCCTCCAAGCTGCGTTGAGTGACCCTCTTTTCCACCGATGGGCCGACCATAGCCTGGTCCTCGCTGCCACCATCGTGAAGTCTAGGCTAGTGGAGATGAACAATATTCTTTCAGAGTATAGGGCACGGGGAAGGATGGAGTTCCCCGGTGATGTTGAAAGGATGAAGATCCGTGCAGAAAAGCGCCAGGAAGTTATCAAAGTAATGCAGGAGCTTTTGGAGATGGCGATGACACAATATGGCGCTGCGATCGTGGCAGATGTACGAACCCAAGAAATCAACGAAAGACTCCAAAGGATCTTGCAGGAGGAACGCCAGCAGATCGAGAGGATAGAGGGAGGGCCGCTGAGATGACCTACCGAGTGGAACTGACCAACGGGACGGCCATGACCCTGTGTGACGAGCACATTCGACTTTACAGCCCAGCTGCGTGGAGCGTGATCGACGAGCCGGACGGTCTTTGCCTACTGTGCCCTGGGGAGAACTAGTAGTAGAAGCTATACATAGACTAAACGAAGGGAGGAGACGCGATGCGAGAACCATTTATATCCAAGACTAAGAAGCCAGACGGAGAAGTCGTTGATAGCAAATTCTACTACATCCGCTTCGTCAACGCGGACGGGAAACTCAAGACGGAATCCACCCGGACAACGGATAAAGAGGAGGCCAGGCTATTCCTAAGAAGGCGATTGGCAGAGGTGGAGGAGGGGAAGCTCGTTAGCCCCAGGCAGGGTCGGGTGAGGGTAAGCACGCTGCTGGACGACCTCATCACCGAGTACGAGATCAACGGACGGCGTTCTCTGCGTCGTCTCAAGGGAGCCCTCAAGCACATACGGGCCTTCTTTGGCCACCTGAGGGCCGTCGAGGTCACCCCCTCCTTGGTGGACCGCTACGTCTCTCAGCGACACACTGAAGGGGCGAGTAACGCGACGATCAACCGGGAACTCACCGCTGTGCGTCGAGCGTTCAACCTGGCCCATCAGCGCGAGGAGATCCCCCGCGTCCCCCATATCTGTACGCTGAAGGAGGACAACGTACGGACGGGCTTCTTTGAGCCCCATCAGTATGAGGCTGTACTCCGTTACCTCCCCGAGCTACTTCGCCCCCTCGTGCAGTTCCTCTACCTGACCGGCTGGCGGGTGTCGGAGGCTCAATCCCTCACCTGGCGACAGGTGGACTTCAAGAGTGGGGTAGTGCGGTTGGAGCCTGGAACGACGAAGAATCGAGACGGGCGCACGTTTCCCTTTGCCCCGTTCCCCGAGCTACGGGACCTCCTCAAGGCACAGTGGGCCTACACCGAGCGAGTCCAGCGGGATCTAGGGGTGATCGTGCCTCACGTGTTCCACCGCCAGGGACACCCCATCAGATACTTTCGCAAGGTGTGGCAGAGGGCAGTCCGCCTCGCGGGGTGTCCTGGCCGTATCCCGCACGACTTCCGGCGTACAGTCGTGCGGAACCTCGAACGGGCCGGGGTGAGTCGGTCTGCGGCCATGAAGCTGATCGGCCACAAAACCGAGTCGATCTACCGGCGGTATGCTATAGTCTCAGAGGGAGACCTACACGAGGCGGTCCACAAGTTGTCTGTACGAAACACCGTACGAACAGGTACCCCACCCGCCGTAAACCCGCATGGGCCTGTAGCTCAGGTGGACAGAGCAGAGGTTTCCTAAACCTCGTGCCGCAGGTTCGAGTCCTGCCAGGCCCACCAGAAATTTCTCAATTATCCCCCCGCACGTAGTTGCTAAGTCCGAGTAAGAGGCACACAAAGTCCCCTTCGCCTCGTCCAGGGGGTATCGCTCCCACCGCTTCGACTTGCCCGCTTCATGGAGTTCGGCTCAGCCCTGCAGTGGCAAACGAGGCGCATAGCAAGCAAGGCACGGCATAATAAGCCACGTTGCCTGTCGACAAGGGGTCAATTTGGACTCCAGGAAGCCGTAACTCCTTGAAATTAAGGCTCTATGTGAGTGGCATGCCCTTTGCTAACCTCAGCATAGGTTGCATCTCACCCGCCATATAATCGCCGAGGAGTTGCGTTGGAAGAAGGACAGCGAGACAGGCGGGAGCATCCCCGATTTACCGTGGCAGGCAAGGCCACTGGGCGTGTTAGCGCCGTGCATGATGCGTCTCTCGTCGACGTTAGCTTCGGGGGGGTATTGATCGAACATTCCCAGGTCGTCCGACCGGGCACCACTTCCTCCTTGGACCTCGACCTGGAAGGGAAGAGGCTCCGCTTGAGGTGCCGCGTGATCCGTTCGGTGGTGAACCGGATAGAGCTGCAGCCGGATGGGGAGCAGGCGTTGATCTACCACACCGGGTTGGAATTTCTCGACCTCTCAGAGGAGACGCGCCAGGTGATCAGGGACTACATCGAGTCAATCACAGAGGATGGGTCCGGGTTGGGGCTACCATCAGGAGAAAATAGTGCAGACACGCCCCATCTTAGTTATTGACGATGATCAGGTCTTGCGTGAGCTAGCAGGCTCGGTGCTCACCGGTGCGGGATTTCGAGTCCTTGAGGCCCCCGATGGCCTGGCTGGGATCAAACTGGCTCAGACGGCGCAGCCTGCTGTCATCCTCCTGGACATGACACTGCCCGGGCTCGATGGGGTCAGAACGTGCCAGCGCCTCAAACAGGATGGTACCCTCGCAGACATTCCCGTGGTCGGCATCACGGTTTCATCGGACTTGCAGGACGCCGAGCAGGCCTTTCGCGCCGGAGCGGAGTTCTGCCTCGCGAAGCCCTTTGAGGCTAAAAGCCTCATCGAGGTAGTGAATTCAGCCACGCGCAGGGCTCAGCGGGAGACGCCACGGCGAGGCGATCCCCGCCTTCCCGCAGAGCTGCCGGTCCGGTGCGTCATTGCAGGGGATGGCGAGCCAAGCCGGGAAGTCGCGGGGGTCGCGATCAACGCGAGCCTTCGCGGCCTCCATGTCTTCCTGTCCGAGAAGCTGGCACCTGGGACCATGCTTTGCCTTCGCATGGAACTCCCCAAAGGGACAGTGACCGCCGAGGGAGAAGTGATGTGGCAAAGTGATGAAGTCGCTGACCAGATTCTCCCCCACGGCGTCCACCTCCTGCGGTTTGTGGAGGACACCGGCTTCCTACAGTATAGGCGGTACCTTAAAGCACTCGCTGTGATCAAGAACGAACCGTAGCCCACCTTCTCGACCCTCTGTGAAGCGTAAAAAAGAACTCCCGATGCTTCTCTATAAATTCTTCATCCGTCTTCTCGCTTCTCCTTGGAGCACTCTAGTAGTAGGGTAGGGGTGCCATATTTGACATATATATTACTTTATAGTCAAACAATTACGGTGCAACCCATAAAGTTAAGTAGCATATATCGAGCTGTGCCCGCAATGGTGCCCTAGAGAGTGAAAAAAGGGCTTAGCCGTACCAAAAGGGGACGAACTGGGATTTGACAGGAAGCGCGCTGAAGTGCTAGAAGAGCAAGAAAAGAAAGGATTCAGGAATAGATGCGACTCAAAGGCCCAATCATCAAACCGCGTCGTGTGACCCCCAAGGAATTCGGTGATCACCTATACGAGATGCGCAAGCTTCTCACGCTGGGGGTGCTGGCGCTGCTGGTAGTTGTCTTTGGTTGGTGGGGCTATCGGACCTTTCAAGCAAAGCAGGAGGAGGCGGCCCAGTTCATGCTGACCGACGCCCTGCAGATGCTGCAAAGGCCCCCGGAGGTGACCGCAGCCGGACAAGGTACGGAGGAAACGGCCACGGCCCCCGACCAAGCGCTGCCTTTGCTCAACCAGATACGCGAGGAATATCCCTCGTCAAGTGCGGCGGAGCAGGCGCTGCTCCAGATTGGTCACACCTTATACGCGATGGGCAGATATCAAGAGGCCTTGGTCGCTTACCAACGCTACCTCGAGAAATACCCAAAGGGATCGTGGGTATTTCTGGCTGCGCTCGGAAGAGCCTATGCCATGGAAACCCAAGGACAGTACAAAGTGGCGGCATCTATCTTTCGAAATCTGTCCCAGCGGTACCGGGGGCACTCATTAAGCGTCGAGGCGCTCATGGGCCTTGCACGCTCCCTCCAACAGTCTCAACAAAAAGAGGAGGCGGTCGCAGTCTATCGTGGCGTCGTAGACGCATATCCAGGAAGCATATGGTCGAGGCAAGCGGAGGAGCAATTGGCTTTATTGGAGCGGTAGGTTGTTCAGATAAGAAACATTATGTAAACTAATGTGTCTCTAACACATATCCCCATCCTCTCCTTCCTAGTCTGTCGAAAACGAATCACCACCCCACTTTTCTCCCACCTATAGTGTGCCCGCCACCACAAAGAAAAAGGGCCCGTCACGTCTTACGGGCCCATATATAAGGGACAGTACCACCCCTGTACAGACTTACATCTTGTACTTACCAAAGTCCTCCGGCTTCAGATTCTCGAGCCACTCGCGCCAGCGATCGCTGTCCTCCGTCTCCTCAGCGATGTCCATACTCTTGGCCTTGCTGACGACCTTGTCCGTGACGAAAATGGGGGCATTGAGCCGAAGCGCCAACGCAATTGCGTCGGACGGCCGCGAGTCGATATTTACCACATTACCGTTATAATTGACCTCGATAACCGCAAAAAATGTGTTCTCTTTCAGGTCGTTGATCACAATCTGCTGCACTGAGGCCCCGACCCCGTCGAGGATGTTTTTGATCAGGTCATGGGTCATGGGCCGTGGCGTCGCGATCTTCTCGAGCTCGAGGGCGATGGCGTTTGCCTCAAAGATCCCAACCCAGATGGGGAGGGCCCGTTTCTCCTCCTGATCTTTCAGGATGATGATAGGCATATTGGTAATTGGATCAAGGGCGATCCCCCGGACTGTCATCCCGATCATCATTGCCATTCTCCCCTTCGCTCAATCAGCCTGATAAGAGGGCAAGAGCTTCGCGTACGTCTCTTCGAGGTACTCCGGAATTACCTTGGTCTCGCCCAGGACGGGCATAAAGTTCGTGTCGCCATTCCAACGCGGGACCACGTGCATGTGTACGTGGTCATCAATCCCCGCCCCGGCCACCTTTCCTATGTTTAGGCCGATGTTGAACCCCTCCGCGTGGAAGACGTCCCGCAGAATGTGCTCGCTTTTGGACGCCCAGGCCATCATTTCCGACGTTTCCTCTGCGGAGAGCTTTCCCAGGCACTCCAGATGGCGGTACGGAGCAATCATCAGGTGGCCGCTGCTATAGGGGTAGATGTTCATGAGAACATAGGCAAAAGGACCCCGGGCCAGGATGAGGTTTTTCGCGTCCTCCCCCTCCTTCGCCTTCTCGCACAAAATGCACCCGTCGGATCTCGATCCGACGATATACTGCATCCGCCACGGCGCCCAAAGGGTAGAAATCATTCTATCATCGGCCTTCTCAAACCGTCAAGAGGCATTCACCCGGTAGACGGGCTGAGCCCGCTCCACACCTTTTAACTTAGCATCCCCTACATACTCAATCAAGATCTTTTTTCCCAGTTCGGGATCGAACACGGTGTATCGCGTGCCCTTTTTCCCTTCCTCGATCTCCCAAGAGCTACTTTGGCGCAGGGCCTCCACGTGTTCCCGGGTCGCTGTGATCCCGAAATTATAGAGGGTACCGTGCCGATCGATCCAGACCTCTTGATCGGCACTCCCAGGGGTCGCTCGTTTCTCGCTCTGCACCTCCACGGGGCTGCTTCCAGAGCCAGCGACGCGGCTGGCGATATTGACATGGCGGCCGATTACCGTGACATCGACAGATTTTTTATCGGGGAGAAAGTGACCTATTTGGGCACGACCAGTATGAAGACTGATGCCCATCTGATAGGGCATCTTCCCTTGCTTCTGAAGGTCTTTTACCAGCGTCTGAATTGCGACAGCGGTTCGCAGGGCGTTCATCTCATCCTCAGGGCTGATCTGAGTACTCCCAAAGGTGATCATGACTCCATCACCGGTGAATTTGTCGATCTTCCCCTTGAAACGCTTGACGATGCCAGCCATGGGGTCAAAGATGGCGTAGAGGGATCGCGTCAGTTCCACCTCGGAGATCCCACCCTCCGAAGCCGCAGTAAAGCCCCGGAGATCCGTGAAAAGAATGGTCACCTTTCGCGCGCTATTGAGTACCTCGGTGGTTTCGGAAAACTGGAAAAGCCGATCCTCAGTAGAGTATTGTTTTAGCTGGATCTCATCGAGTCCTGGAGGGATCAGGGCAATGTGGCGTCGGAAGCGGTCGATGATTTCACACCGACGGACTGCCTGGATAAAATCGAGATAGTCATGCAAGAGATGCTGCCATCCGCCCCGACGGTCTCGCCCCGCCGTGAGCTGGGCGGAGGTGGTGAGCCGCCCCAAGGTCTCATCGTAGTCAGTAAAGAGATAGCCGAGGATGGCGGGCTGAAATACCATCTTCAGTTGAGCGGCTTTCTCATCATACGAGGAGGGATCCACTCCTGGCAGGTGGGTCTTGATGAGGTCGATCAGGGCACGCTCTTGTTTGGTGAGGCCAAGGCGAATCCGGTCCTGCAAGACATCTCGCAATTCTCTGTACTCTACCCCACTCAGACGAAATCTCCGATTTTGTGGGACCAAGATCCCCTCCAGGTTCGCACGGGCCACGTCCACCTCGGTGAAGGGCAATTGATCCTCGAAGAGGCTTTCGATCAGGTGGTGGTTGAAGTTGAGCCCAAGGTTATATTCGAGTGTCTGAGGGGCTGTGCTCGAAAAGTGATTCCAGGTCGATCGATGCAGGAGCCTGTAGAAACCACGGACCAGTGGGTGCATCTGGTATTTGAAAAAGGGCGCGATCCCTTCCCGAGTGAAGTAATCCTGCACCGCGGCCGCGATTTCCTTGAAGTGAGCCAGCCAGAAGAGATTCAGCAATCCAGACCGGCGTTCGTTCTCGATGATATTCGTTGCAATTTCTAGCAGCAGCTGGAAATAGGACTGCTCGGCGTCCTGAAACTCCTGCGGCTCCCTCCCCCCTGCCATGAGGGAGCGAGAAGCCGCCCCGAGAAAGGTCAGGAAAGCCGGCTGGAGGCGGGGATGAAGTTGGACGAGGAAAACCGGGTGGTCTCCTGCGGAATCGTAGTCTTCCGGGAGGGTAGGCAGGGGAACCCCGAAGAGGTCTTGAATCTCTTCGGTCCTTCCCTCGATGAAGCGAGGCGATTGGACATCGCTTTTCCCAGGGTGCGTAAACTGCTCCATGAATCGATGGCCGACCGAACAGGTCTGAGTCCGAATGGGCTTGTACCAGAAGGAGGCCTACCTGTCGATGAGGGCCTTCAGCTCCTTTCCCGGCTTAAAATAGGGCACCTTCTTGGCTGGGACACTGACCATCGCACCCGTCTGGGGGTTTCGACCCTGACGGGCCCCCCGGCGCCGGACCCGAAAGCTCCCGAAGCCGCGAAGTTCGACCTTGCCGTCGTTGCTCGAGGCCAATGCTTTAGCGATGCCGTCAAACATAGTATCCATGACAACCTCGGTCTCCTTCTTCGTGAGATTGACTGTTGCTGCGATCTTTTCTACCAGATCGGCCTTAGTCATTGCACCCCTCCCTTCCTCACCGCGGGTTCACCACTGCCACAGATAATCGACGGACAACTGACTTTCCTCCGTTCCCAGTAACTTTTGTGGCCACGCCGTGGCCCTGCTTCCCAGCAACAACCGGAGCAAAGAAAACTTGCGCTCTTCTACCTGGACGATCTGGGGCTCTCCAGGGATATTCCCCATTTTTGCTGCCGTCGCGATGGCATCTTGGAGGTTCCCAAGCTGATCCACCAGTCCCAACTCTAGAGCCTGTCGGCCGCTCAGAATTCGCCCATCTGCAACCATCTCTACCTTTTCTCGAGAAAGGCCGCGTCCCTCCACCACCGCTTGGATGAACTGGTCGTGAATGTCATCAATGAGCCGCTGGAGCAACTCCCGCTCTTCCGGTGTCAGCTCTCGGGTGGCCGAGGCCAAATCTTTGTAGGGTCCGCTTTTTATGACCTCCGACCGAATCCCTACTTTTTGGAGAAGCCCCGAGAAATTGGGGATCTGTATGATCACCCCAATGCTTCCCGTGATGGTCCCCGGATTGGCCACGATCTTGTCGGCAGCGGTGGCGATATAGTACCCTCCTGAGGCCGCCACGGTGGCCATGGAGGCTACTACGGGTTTGCCGTGATCTTGACGAATCTTTCTAATCTCCTCGTGAATCTCCTGAGACGCTGCCACTCCCCCACCTGGACTGTTAATGCGGATCACGAAAGCCTGGACGGTTGGATTCTCAAGGTGATGACGAATCTGCTCTATAACTTCTTCTGACTCGCTGATGATTCCATCAACTTTCACCAGGGCCATCTTCGGGCCCCCGAAATGCTCTCGGTTGCTAAGCAGGGCGGCTGCACCGAAGATCAGGACGAAGAAGAACAGTCCAATCCCTCCCGTGATCAACATAGCCCGTAAGAAGGAACGCTTCCGTCCCCCTGACATCGGTTACTCCCCTTCTTCTTTCCCTTCCTGTTCTTGGGTCGCTTCCTGGAATGCCCTGAGGCTCAAGCCCAGTTTGCGGTCACCCGTATCCAACTTTATGATCTTAAGGTTCAATTCCTCCCCGGCCTTGATCACATCCTCCGGCCGGTTCACCCGTCCCTCGGACAGCTCGGAGACGTGGAGCAATCCCTCAATGCCGTCGGGCAGCTCCACGAAAGCCCCGAAGTCGGTGATCCGGACCACCTTGCCTGTGACATCCATCCCGATCCGGTATTTCTCGGGGACCGTGGTCTTCCAAGGGTCGGGTTCGGTTTGCTTCAGCCCAAGGGAGATGCGCCGGGCTATCTTATCGACATGCAGGACGATGGCCTCGACGCGATCTCCCTTCTTCAGGATCTCCGAAGGATGCTTCACGCGTTTGGTCCAAGACATGTCGGAAACATGGATGAGTCCGTCAATCCCGTCCTCCAGTTCGATGAAGGCACCGAAGTCAACGAGGTTTCGGACTTTTCCCTCGAGGCGGGTCCCCACGGGGTACCGCTGTTCCAAGGCGTCCCACGGATTGGGTTCCACTTGTTTTATCCCAAGTGAGATCCGCCGGGCAGACCGATCAATATCCAGGACTACCACGTCCACCACGTCTCCCACGGTCACCACCTTGGAAGGATGCTTGACCCGCTGGGTCCAGGACATCTCCGAGATATGGACGAGACCTTCCACTCCTGGATCTAACTCGACGAAGGCTCCGTAATCGGTGATCGAGACCACCTTTCCCTTCACCTTAGTTCCCGGGGCGAACTTCTGAATGACGTCTCCCCACGGGTCCGCCAGACGCTGTTTGTAACCCAGGGAAACCCGTTCTGCCTGTCGGTCGAACTTGAGGACTGTTACCTCAACCTCGTCCCCCACCGCAAAAAGCTCCGAGGGGTGTCCGATTCGGCCCCAGGACATGTCGGTGATATGTAGGAGGCCGTCCAGGCCCCCAAGGTCAATAAAGGCGCCGTATTCTGTGAGGTTCTTGATCTTACCCTTCAAAATCTTCCCTTCTTCTAACGTGGCCAGCGTCTTTTCCTTGAGGTCTTTCCGCTCTTCTTCCAGAAGCTCCCGTCGAGAGAGGACGATGTTGCCCCGTCGCTGGTTCAGTTTGATAATCTTCATGGGAAACGTCTTGCCAATCACTTTATCAAGATCCCGCACGGGACGCAGGTCCACCTGCGAGCCGGGGAGGAACGCCCGGACCCCGATGTCGGCGATCAACCCTCCCTTCGTCTTCCCTACAATGGTCGCCTCTACGACCCCCCCCTTTTCGTAGACCTTGCTGATTTCCTCCCAGACCTTAATTTTTTCCGCCTTTTCGCGGCTTAAGACGATCAGCCCCTCGCTGTCTTCCTTGGATTCGAGGTAGGCGTCAATGACATCGCCCACCTGGATCGTCAGCTGTCCTTGGGGGTTCAGAAACTCTTTGAGCGGAATACCCCCCTCGGACTTGTAGCCAATGTCGATCATAACCTCATCCGGTCCAATCGCCAGGACCTTCCCCTTCACGATCTCCCCTTCCACAATGTCCTTGAAGGTTTGGTCGTAGATCTGTTGCATGTCAATGGTAGATTCCGGCTGTTCCATTACTCCGTGCAAGTCCCGATCCGTTTCTCGCCCCCGACGATCACGCTCTGTCTCTACCATACCTGGTTGCCCCTCCTGGCAATAGATTTGTAATAATAGGCCATGGTCTCACGCCTCGGGTGCACGAGCCCTGGCTTGAAGCTCGGCGATCTCCTCCATCACCTGTTCGCTGAGGCGTCGGTAACTCCATCGCCCTTCCTTCCCAGCATTTTCACCCGCCACCCGCAACGGGTGACCGAAATAGACCGTCACGGGGTGCACTCGTGGGATCCGTTGACCCCTCGGCAGGACTTTGTCCGTGCCTTGGACGTACACGGGAATCACTGGACAACCGGCGCGTGCGGCCAGAAGCCCGATTCCCTCCTCCGCCTTCTGCAAAGCCACTCCATCCCCGCGTGTTCCTTCAGGAAACACCAAGAGAACCTCTCCTTGATCGAGAAGGCGCAGACACTGCCGAATTCCCGCATGGTTCACCCTCCCCCTGCGGACCGGAAAGGCATGAAGCCCTCGGATGAACGCACCAAAAAGGGGCCATCGAAAGAGCTCCTCTTTCGCCATGGAGTGAAGCTGCCGTTCTACGAGGGCCACGCCAATGAACAGAGGATCCACATAACTGACGTGATTGGCCGCTAGAATCACGCCTCCCGTGGTAGGGACTTCTTCCTTTCCCACCACCCGGAAGCGGAAAACCGGCACGATCAGTGGGAGGAAAATTTGACAGGCCCGATACCACACGCAATATAACCTCCTGGCGCCCAACAAAGACGTTTATTTTAACGAGCTTGTAAGGATCACGCAAGCAAAAAATCACGGGGGTCCCTGAGCTTTCTATGGATATGGCTCTCCAACTCCTTGACCACCTCCTCTGCACTCAGGAAGGTGGTGTCAATGAGGATGGCATCTGGTGCCGGCTTTAAAGGGGAGGCCGGCCGTTCCATGTCCCGACGATCTCGGCGTTTCACCTCTGCCAGGGTTCCCTCGAAGCTGCCGGTGCCCTGAGGAGATTCTCGGAAGCGTCGGCGCCCACGCTCCTCTGGGGAGGCGGTGAGGTAAAATTTCACAGGGGCGTCCGGGAAGACCACCGTACCGATATCACGACCGTCCATCACCACCCCTCCCCCAACCCCAAGCTGCCGTTGCCGCCTCACCATCTCTTCTCGAACACTCGGATGGACAGACAAGATTGAGGAAGCCGTCTCGGTCCTGGGCAAGCGGAGAGCATCGGTAACGTCTTCCCCATCCACCAGGACCCGGAGCCCCTCGGGCCCAGGTCGGAACTCGAGCTCGGTTCGGGCGAGCAGATCCAACAACATCGTTGGACTCGACACATCGATACCTTCCTGTATCGCCTTCCAGGCGAGCGCCCGGTACATTGCCCCGCTATCGATATAGCAATAGCCCAGCCGCTCGGCCAACAGCCGGGCTGCCGTGGTTTTCCCAGCTGCCACTGGGCCGTCGATGGTAATAATCAGGTCTTTCGGCAGCCGGTTCATGCCTTCTGTTCTACGGAGCCGGGAAAGAAGTCTTGGAGGGTTTGCACGAACCCGGGGAAGGAGGTCTGGATGCACGCCGTGTCCAGAACCGTCGTTTCCTTATCGGCTCTGAGCCCGGCCACCGTGAACGCCATAGCCATTCGGTGGTCGCCATGGCTTTCGCAGGAGGCCCCCCGAAGGCTTCCGCACCCATGGATGATTAGACCGTCCTCGATCTCTTCCGTGCGAACTCCCATCTGGTTCAACGCCGTGGCAATGGCCCGAATCCGATCGGACTCCTTGACGCGCAGCTCTGCAGCATCCTGGATGATTGTCTTTCCCTCCGCACAAGCGGCGGCCACCGCCAGGGCCGGAATCTCGTCAATGAGACGCGGGATCAGGTCTCCCCCAATGCTTACCCCTGTGAGGCGGCTCGTGCGTACGCGCAGACGTGCCCGAGGCTCACCGCCGCTTTCCTCTTCTTGTTGAACCTCCACGACTCCCCCCATCGCCTGGAGAACGTCGAGCAACCCTGTCCGGGTCGGGTTCACACCCACCCCCTCAATGGTGAGGTCGGAATCGGGGAGAATAAGGCCGGCGACGAGAAAGAACGCAGCTGACGAAAAATCTCCGGAAACGGAGATGCGGTTGGTTCGCAGGGCGCCCGCTGGCACCAGCGTCACTTCGCGCCCGTCCGTCTCCACCACCTGCCCACACGCCTTGAGCAAGCGTTCGGTATGGTCCCGCGATCGGGCAGGTTCAATGACGGTGGTCCGGCCCTCGGCAAAAAGACCAGCGAGGAGGATGGCCGATTTCACCTGAGCTGAGGCGACAGGGCTGTGGTATCTTAGCCCTCGTAGTCTTCCACCGCGTACAACCAAAGGGGGCAGGGTATCCTGAGCTCGCCCCCACATCTCAGCTCCCATCTGTTTGAGGGGGATGACGACGCGATCCATCGGCCGCCGCCTCAGAGACGCATCTCCGGTGAGGATCGAGAGGAAGGGTTGGCCTGCCAGCACTCCCGCAAGGAGACGGATGGTGGTGCCAGAGTTCCCGCAATCTAGAATATCCCCTGCCTCTCGTAGGCCGTGAAGGCCCTTCCCATGGATCCGGAGAGGATTCCCGCCCTCAACGTCGATCCCCAGGGCCCGGACAGCTTCCAGGGTCCGTTGACAATCCTCAGACCTGAGATAACCGGATATTTCGGTGAGCCCGTCAGCCAGGGCCCCCAAAATGATCGCGCGATGGGAAATGGACTTATCACCCGGGACCGTAATCTTTCCCTGCAGTCCCCGAGCCCCTCCACGAATCTTAAGATGCTCCATGCCTCTCTCGGGCCCGTTGGATTTGTGGAATCAGGACCTCTCGAACCGTGCTGCTCTCACCGTGCGTCAGGTCAAACCACGTGATGTCTGTCTCCCGGCGGAACCAGGTCATTTGACGCTTGGCATAGTGACGGGTTTCTTGCTTGGTGCGGTTGGTCGCCTCCTCGAGGCTCTTCTCTCCGAGAAGGAAGGCAACAATATAGCGATAGTTGTGGCTGCGAAATGGCTTTATATGTGGAGAGTAGCCCGCCGCGAGGAGCTTCTTGACCTCCCCGATAAGGCCGGACTCGATCATACGATCTACGCGGTCGTTGATCCGCCCGTACAGGTCCGTACGCTCCCTGTGAAGCCCCAATAGGAGGGACGCGGGTCTCACCAGCCCCCTGCGATGGACTTCCCAAAGGTCGGTAACGCGCCTGCCGGTAACCTCGATGATCTCCAAGGCCCGAACGAGGCGAAAGAGATCCCGGGGATGGATTCTGTCAGCGACCAAGGGATCCAGACGAGCGAGGCGGGCGTGTAGCACCTCGGGGCCGCCGTACTTCGCCTCCTGTCCCAGTCGTGCCCGGATGCTCTTGACTTCTCGCGGACCCGCAAAAATCTCCCCACGGAGGGCACGGAGATAGAGGCCCGATCCTCCCACGACGACAGGAAGCCTCCCTCGGGAATGGATTTCTTTGAGCACGCGATGGACCAACCGGGCATAGTCTGCCGCTGAAAAGGCTTCATTCGGATCTACCAGGCTGATGAGGTGGTGCGGGATCCCATCTTGCTCTGCCAAAGTCGGCTTGGCCGTGCCGATGTCGAGGTAACGGTAAACCTGCATGGAGTCCAGGGCCACAATTTCCCCATCTATGACCTTAGCTAGGTCTCCTGCGATGGCACTCTTGCCGATTCCGGTCGGACCGACGAGGGCGATAAAGAAAGGAAGGGGGGTTGAGGGGGGCGTTGGTACGGGGCCAGCCTGCAGAGACGGGACGTCAATGGGAAGCATCATTTTATCGTTTAACGAGAAGATAC
Organism: Candidatus Methylomirabilota bacterium; assembly: GCA_027293415.1. Lineage (NCBI taxonomy): Bacteria > Methylomirabilota (SeqCode) > Candidatus Methylomirabilota bacterium. The sequence goes on along the minus strand of JAPUFX010000053.1, from coordinate 61,258 downwards.
GATTCCTCGATCTCGAAAGGGAAAGGGATCGTGTAGTCACCCACACCAACTGGTTCTTCCCATCTGACACGAGCGAAGACGGTCTCCCCGTCGTCCGTCACATCCACCTGCCGTTCCGAAATGGACAGCTCCAACTCGCGGGCCTTTGCCAGGATCCGCTCTGTCCCCTCCTCCACCCCCAGGCTGGGGCGCAATGCAATGTCACGCACCACCACTTGAACCGTATCACGGAGCGCCAGATAATTGACATAAGCGCCGGCAACCTGGTTCCCCACGTAAACCAGAGCAGCCACGAAGAGAAGGAAGAGCAGGACACGAGTCCTGCCTTGCCCCTCCATCCCTAGGCGCCAAGGATGCACACACGCATCTGGGCGGTGCCCCCGGTCTTCCGTCTCGCGGATTCGCACGGCTTTTAGCATAGAGGAGAAATGAGTGTGAATCCAGCCTTTCCGTTATCCTCGAAAGCAGCTGCAAAATGAGAATGCCTCCGGGCCTCCGGAGGCATCCTTGAGTAATAATGGGTCGACACGCAGCAGGCTATTTGGGTCTTCCCTTGATCCACGGCATCATGGACCGCAGTTCTTTCCCGATTTCTTCGATCGGGTGCTCGGCATCTTTCTTCCGGAGGGCCAGAAAGCTGGGACGGCCTGCTTGATTCTCTAGGATCCATTCCCGGGCAAAGCTCCCATCCTGAACCTCTTGCAGGATCTTTTTCATCTCCGCCCGGACTGCCTCGTTGATAACCCGGGGGCCCCGAGAGTAATCTCCGTACTCGGCAGTATCACTTACGGAATAGCGCATGTAGGCGAGGCCCCCCTGGTAAAACAGATCCACGATCAGCTTGACCTCGTGGAGGCACTCGAAATAGGCAACTTCTGGCTGGTACCCCGCCTCGACCAGCGTCTCATACCCGGCTTTGATCAAGGCCGAGAGGCCGCCGCACAGGACGGCCTGTTCCCCGAATAGGTCTGTCTCGGTCTCCTCTCTGAAGGTGGTCTCCAAGACCCCGGCCCGCGTACATCCAACCCCCTTGGCGTAGGCCAAAGCCGTCTCCTGGGCTTTCCCCGACGTATCCTGGTATATGGCCAAAAGGGCTGGGACCCCGGATCCTTCCGTATAGATCTGCCGCATGATGTGACCCGGCGCCTTGGGGGCCACCATCGAGACGTCTACATCCTTTGGTGGTACCACTTGATGGAAATGGATATTGAAACCGTGGGCGAACATCAGCGTCTTGCCAGCGGTGAGTCCCTGCTGGATCGACTCGGTATACACATGTCGCTGATGCTGATCCGGGATAAGCATCATGACGACCTGGGCCCCAGATGTTGCCTCGTCGACCGGCGCGACCTTCAGCCCGTCCGCGACGGCCTTATCCCACGATCTTGAGCCTTTGTAGAGCCCTACCACCACACCCAAGCCCGCATCCTTTAGGTTCAGGGCATGGGCGTGTCCCTGACTCCCGTAACCAATGACGGCAATCGTCTTTCCCTTTAAGAGCCCAAGGTCCGCATCTTTATCGTAATAGAGTCTGGCCATTTGGGTTCCCTCGCTTTCCCTTACTTCGTAGCGGCAGTGGATTTCCCGACTTCCCCGGCGTTTCCCGCCACCCGCTCCAGTTTCCGGGGAGAGGTCTTGCTCGCCCGCGCGATGGCGATGCGGCCGGTTCGCACAAACTCCTGGATCCCAAAGGGACGTAAGAGTTCCAGAAGAGCCCGAATCTTGTCTTCGTCTCCGCTGGCCTCCAGGGTATAGGTCCGGTGGGTGACATCTACGATCTTAGCCCGGAAGATATCCGCGATCCGCAGAATCTCGGCCCGGTAGGTAGACTCGGCGTTCACCCGAATCAGGATCATTTCTCGCTCGACGAAGTCCTCTTCAAAGAGATCCACCACCTTGATCACATCGATCAGCCGATTGAGTTGTTTAACCACCTGCTCCATCACCCAGTCATCCCCGTGGACCACAAGGGTGACCCGGGATGTCGAGTTGTCCATCGTCTCCCCGACGGAGACACTATCGATGTTATAGCCTTTGGCCGCGATCAGCCCGGCGATTCTGGCCAGGACACCGATACGATTTTCCACCAGAACGGTCAAGATGTGCCGCCGCGAAGGGGTTTGTCCTTTCATCCTTCGTTCCTCACTAAAGCCCTTTGCCGCCCCTTGCTTATCCCTTCCCTGGAACGTGCCACTCTGTGGAGCATCAACGACGGATGGCGAACGGGTGCTTCCTCAGCGCCAGCCCTGGAACAGCTTGTCGGGAATCGGTTCCCCGACATCGATGATGTCCTTGATCGCAGCCCCCGCGGGGATCATGGGAAAACAGTTTTCCTCTCGATCGACCACCACATCGACCACGACAGGACCCGGAGTGCTAATAGCCTTCTCGATGCCCGCCTTCACTTCCTCCGGCCGTTCGATCCTGATCCCGGTGATGCCGAAAGCCTCTGCAAGCTTCACAAAATCGGGCTGGTGGTCGATGTTTACTTGTGAGTAACGCTGGCCGTAAAACAGCTGCTGCCACTGGCGCACCATCCCCAGGTATTTGTTGTTGATGATGAATGTCTTGACTGGCAGTTCATATTCGAGGAGGGTACAGAGGTCCTGCATGGTCATCTGGAAGCTGCCGTCTCCGTCGATGTTGACCACCAGGCTGTCGGGGAAAGCCGCCTGTGCCCCCAGAGCGGCGGGAAAGCCGTATCCCATCGTCCCCAAACCTCCCGAGGTGAGCCAGCGGCGGGGCATACGGCCCCGGTAAACCTGGGCTGCCCACATCTGATGCTGGCCCACGCCGGTGGAGACGATCGGATCATATTCCTCCGTCAGGCGAAGGATCATATCGATGGCGTACTGGGGCTTGATGACCCCTTCTCTCTGTTCGTAGCGGAGGGGATGCTGTATTTTGCAAGCCTCAATTTCTGCGTACCACTCCTCGAAGTCCTTCGCCCAGTTCCGTCTCACGTTGCGGAGCTTTTTGTTGAGTTCGCGCAGGACGCACTTCACATCGCCGACAACAGGGACGTCCACGTTGACGTTCTTCCGAATCGATGTTGGATCAATATCCACATGGATGATCTTGCACTGCTTCCCGAACTCGGAAACCTTACCCGTAATCCGGTCATCGAAGCGGGATCCAATGGCGATCATCAAATCGCAGTGGACCATGCACATATTAGCCCAGTAGGTCCCGTGCATCCCCAGCATCCCCAGCCAGAGCGGGTGGTTGGTGGGGAGAGCCCCGAGCCCCATCAGGGTCAAGGTGGTGGGGATCTGGGTGATGTCTATCATCTCGTGTAATTCCTCGGACGCGTCCGAGTGGATAATACCTCCTCCCCCGTAGATCACCGGCCGCTTGGCCTGGGCAATCAACTCGACCGCCTTCTTGATCTGGCTCGGGTGCCCATAGAGCTGTGGGTTATAGCCTCGGATGGACACGTCTTTGGGGTATCCCTGAAATGTGCCGTGTCCCATAAGGGCATCCTTCGGCAGATCCACGAGGACAGGACCGGGACGGCCGGAGCGAGCGATGTAATACGCTTCTTTGATGATGCGAGGAATATCTTCGGCTCTCTGGGCCAAGAAGTTGTGTTTGGTACATGCCCTGGTGGTCCCCACCACATCCGCTTCTTGGAAGGCATCACAGCCCATAACGGCCGTAGGGACCTGCCCGGTCAGAACCACAATCGCCATTGAGTCCATCAGGGCATCGGTGATCGCGGTCACACAATTGGTTGCCCCGGGACCCGAGGTGACCATGACCGTTCCCGGCTTTCCCGTGGTCTTGTAGTACCCCTCGGCGGCATGGGTTGCCACCTGCTCGTGGCGACACAGGACGTGCTTGATGGGGTAGTCAATGAGGACGTCGTAGGCGTGGAGGATAGCCCCACCGGGGTGACCAAAGATCGTGGTCACCCCCTCCTCCACGAGGGACTTCATCAGGATCTCCGACCCCGTCATCTTCTCCATCGCCATCCCCCCCTATGGTCAGCCTCCGGGTCATGGGCCCAGACCCACCCCGCTAACCAGCAACGTGCTACAGATAGGCTTGTGCCGTAAGGTTCAGGAGCCGGGCGTTCAAGCCGACCACTTGCTCGGTATCCACCGGGACATCAACCAGAATGGACCTGCCCGACGGAGTATAGCAGGCATCCATAATCTCCTTGAGGTTACTGAGATCCGGCTTCAAGTAGAAACCCTCCCAGCCGTGGGCCTTCGCCGCCGCCGGAAAATCGATACTCGGCAGCTTCGAGTGGTAGCGGGGTTTCTCAACGGTTGGGATGATGACTTCCAGCCCCTTATCGATAATCCCGTATGTCCCGTTGTTGATGATGAACAAGCGGAGGTCCAGGTTTGCCGCGTCTGCCAAGCAACCGCCAAAGAGTCGCCAACAGCCATCCCCACAGAACATAAAGGTGTGGAGACTGGGATCGGCCAGCTTGGCCCCAACACCCATACCGAATGCACCGCCCATGGCCGAGCCGTGGTGCGCCGTCCAGAACTTGATATTCGGGTGGGGCCGCTGGGTGACATACTGCCGATCCTTGTACGAGACGCAGACGTCATCGAACCCGATACTGTGTGGTTGCCAATGTTTTGGCAGCTCCTCGTAGAAGGCCATGAAGTCTACACAGTCCTTCGGGACGTCCCGCCAGATCTCCCGGAAGTTGAGATTGTCGAGCCGTTCGACCTTCGGTCTGTCCTTCCCGACGCCCATGGCCTTCAGCCGTGGCATGACCGCTTCGAGCGCCAGTCCGATATCGCCACGGACTTGCTTGTAGTCTCCCAGGCACCGGTGTCCAAAACCACCGTTCACCTGGCCGTAGCCATACGGGTATGCGCCGAAGTGCCACGTACATTTCGCGCGGATGCTCTCCAGATTGATCGAGTATTCACCCGGGCAGAATCCGAGGGTGATCACGATATCGTCTTGATTAATGCTCCGCCAGAGCTCCATCGCCTTGTCATTGCCCCCGAACAGAACGTACCCGTAACTATACGGGTTTTTCGGGGAGACGGCGTTTGCACCATTGATAGACCAGATGGTGGGAGCGTGCAGGAGTTCAGACAACTCTGTCGAAAGCTCCTCTATGTTCGGACAGGAGGCGGCCTCTTCACCGACGTAAATGATCACCCGGCGTCCCTTCGCCATCGGCGGGAACTGGTCGAGAAAGGCCTCCACGTCTTGACTGTTGAGGGTACGCGGACGCTCCCTTTTTGGAACATGTAGCTCAATGTCTTTCGACAGGATGTCCGGATGGAACGCGAACGCCACGGGTCGCCAATCGTGAAGGATTTGCTGGGCCTTGTCGAGGTCCCGTTCGAGTCGGTTAATATTGTCGATGACGATGCAGCCATCCCCTAATTCAGCTTGCAGTTGTGAGACAATATTCATGCCGTATTGCGACACATCCTGTAAGGGGGCATTCCCGATCGAGCCGATGGAATTCAGGGCGATGATGAATACGGAAGGGATGTTGTGCAGTTTGGCGTCGGTGATTCCGCTGGAGCCGAGTTTCGTCGCCGCACCCGTCGTGGTAATCGAGCAGGCGATTCGCCCAGAGGCGAGGTAATAGCCCAAGGGCATAAAGCCAGACGCATATTCGCTCATGGTGAGAAACCGAGGAACGCCATCCGTGATCTGCGACGGATCGGTGAGCGGTTCTAAATACTTCGTAACGTGGATGATCCCCCCCCCATTAACCCCAGAGTAATGGTGGATTCCCCATTGACGCAAGGTGTCGATCAGAGCAAAGTTTCCGACACCCTTCTCCAGGCCGGGACTTCCTGCTGCAATACTCATAGTTCTCCCCTCACTAAGAGAGTAAATTTTACGTTACGTTCCGTGCGTCCATACAAAAAGCAAAGTCGACACTTCTAGAGGCCAAGAGGGAGCGACGGACCAGACGAAAAGTAGCGAATAAATTAGCTCTCTTGCCCCTCCCCTGTCAATAAAAATCTGTTTTACCCCGAGCGCCTTTGAAAACGCCCCCGGAGGACCCGAACCTCATCACAGCCCAGCAACGTCGCAACCCCCAAAAAGACCGCCGTTCCCAGCCCAAATTCCCCCACGAAGCGGGTAAGTTCCAAGAAAACCCCCTGTCCCTCCATGGGTGGCAGCAGGCCTTGGAGGGCGATTAAGGTGCCGGCCATGCAGAGACCCGCGAAACCCGTCTTTTGCAAGGACTTAACAAGGACATGCCTCGGGAATGTCCCGAGGTGCCTTCTCAGAAAGAGCATCAAACCGGAGAAATTGACCACCGAGGCAAGCGAAGTCGCAACGGCGAGCCCCGCCGCCTGAAGGGGATACATGAGGAGCAAGCTGAAGACAATGTTACTGGCCACGGCGATAGCTCCCACTTTGACAGGGGTTACCGTGTCCTGAAAAGCATAAAACGCCCGGGCAAGAATCCGATTGGCGACAAAAAAGCAGAGGCCGAGGGAGTATCCCAGCAGGACCTGGGCGGTAGCGGCCGTCGCTGCACCGGTGAATTCGCCTCGTTCAAAGAGGAGACGGATGATGGTGTGGCGGTAGATGGCAAGGCCGAGGAGGGCAGGAACGGTCAGGAAGAGGCTGACCCGCAGGGCGAAAACCAGTGTTTTCATAACATCTTCTGGTGAATGCTGCGCAGCGGCGGCGGCCATGGTGGGGAGGACGGCCGTAGCCATGGCCACCCCGATCATACCGATGGGAAGGTGGATGAGACGGAAGCCATAGTACAGATAAGAGACCGACCCCTGGATGAGGAATGTGGCCAAAAGGGTCGTGATGAAGATATTCAGCTGGGTGATAGCGAGCCCGGCAGCGCCGGGTGCCATGAGCTTTCCGATCCGTAGGAGGGCTGGGTCTCTCCACTCCCCCATTTGAGTCAGGATGACCCCCCGGCGCATGGTAGGTGGAAACTGGGAAAGGAGTTGCAAAAACCCTCCCCCTAACACCCCATAAGCCAAGGCGTAGACCGGATTCTCGAGGACCGGCCCCAGGAAGAGGATACTCAAGATTATGGCAGTGTTAAGGAGGGCCGGGGAGAAGGCCGGGGTGGCAAAGTGGCCCAGGGAGTTTAAGATCCCCATCATGAGCGCGGTGAGCCCGATGAAGAAAAGGTACGGAAACATCATGCGGGTGAGGTCGATGGTGAGGGCGAGTTTTTCAGGGTCCACGCGCCACCCGAAGGCCATAAGGTTGACAAGGACCGGGGCACTGACGATCCCGAGGGCGCAAATCACGACAAGAATCAGACTCAGCGTCCAAAAGGCCGTCGCAGCCAGCCGAAAGGCTGAGGGCCGTCCTCGCTTGCTGATGGCTTCGGTGAAAACTGGAATGAAGGCGGCAGAGAGGGCCCCCTCCCCCAAGAGCTCTCGGGCCATATTGGGGATACGAAAGGCCAGAAAGAATGCGTCGGCGGTGAGACCGGCCCCGAACCCATGGGCAATTAACATATCCCGCACGTACCCCAGGACCCGGCTGACGAGCGTTGCACCACTGACCACCGAGGCGGCAGCAGCCACGTCGTGGGAGGTGCCTTTCCCTTCAAAAGCGCTTGACATGGAGGGCGTATTCCCCTATAAAAACCGAAGTCTCACATCGGCTCGGGAGGGATGGATGGCACGCATTAGATCGGCAGAAAAGCGCCTCCGCCAGGCCAAGAAGCGGACCCTGCGGAACCGGGCAGCTAAGACCCAACTCCGAACCAGCATGAAAAAGGTCCGTCAGGCCATAGAGACGGGGAACCGGGAGGCGGCTATGGCTGCCTTCCGAGCGGCGGTAGTGGTTATCGATAAGACGGCCTCGAAGGGAATAATCCATTCCAGGACAGCGGCTCGGTACAAATCCCGCCTTGCCCATCGATTACAGGCCCCTGAAAGCGCTGCCTAATTGCAACTTCATCCGCACAAATCGATAATCGCCAATTCCAGATAGAGTAATTGGCCTCTCCCCCAGGATTTGAGCACCCGGTCCAGGTCCAGAAGGCGGACAAGTCCTTGCTCCAGGTGCGGCAGGGATGAGATTCTGGCCCCGTCAAGGATCTCTGAAACAAACTGTCGTGGGATCCCCAGCAGCCGGCTGATCTCGGCAGGAGGGCGGGACTGGACGATGAGTTCCTTGGCCCGCAGGAGCAGGCGAACTTGACGCGCGAGCATCCCGAGGATTCCGAGCGGGTCTTCCCCCCCTTCTAGCAACCTCCGAAGGCAGGACAAAGCTGCTTGCAGATCCCTGCGGCTGACGGCTCGGGTGAGCTCAAAGATCTTCCGTACCCTCCCTTCGCCGACAAGGGCCTCGACTGCCTCGAGATTGATATCACGCCGCTCCCCCACGAAAATGCAGAGCTTGTCCACCTCCTGACCCAGGCGCAGAAGATCCGAACCTTGAAGGTTCAAGAGCAGTAATTCTGCTTCCAGGCTTAGAGATTTCCCCTGCTGTTGGGCCCGCTCCCTTATCCAGCGCTGACACCATCGTTGACGTTCTTCCTCTGACTTCGGAGCGGCAAACCGAAGGATCTTCCCAGTTCGCTCTATTTGCTGCACTGCGGGATTCCGCTGGTCTAACCTGTCAGCAATACAAATGAGGCAGGTGGTGGGCGATGGGACTTCGAGATAGGCCAAGATTCCCTTCCACGCCTCCATGCGGAGGCGGTCCGCATCTTTCAGCATGACGACCCGTCGTGGGGAGAACGCCGGGACGATTCGGCACCGTGCAGTAACGTCTGCCCCGGCTGCCTCATATCCCGAGATGATTTCCAGGTTTAGCGCTTCCATTCCTGGAGGGAGGAGGGCTTTCAGGAGTCGAGAAAGGAACTCTTGACGAAGGAGGATCTCCTCACCCAAGAGGAGATAGATGGGAGCTACCTGGCCCCGGCTTACAGCTTGGAGGATTGGCTCGAACAGTGTCGTCCCTCAGAATAAAGGTTCGGCTACCCTTGTAACAACCTTGTCGGCAAGATCACGAAGGGCCCGACGGATCGCATCATTTGCCGCCACCTCGGTCCCGGTGATCCCAGAAGGGGCAGAATAGTACGCCTCTCCCGAGATCTGCTCTTTTGCCAGTTCCACCTTGCCGCTCCGCTGAATCACCTCGACGTCGAGGACGACCACCGTACGAAACCGTGTGGCGATGTCCTGGGCATCGAAGGCCACGGGGTTTTCCCTGAGGGAGGTGATCGCACCCTTGATCGTGACGTCCGCCTGAGACTTCTCCGCCACCACCTGTCCCCCGGCACTCAGGATGCCTTGGGTGAGGGCATGCCTGACCTCGGCCTCCATTCCGGGACGAGAGGTTCCTGGGTTGTTGATGTCCAGATGGATCCGCTTGAGGTCATCTGGTAGGCCGAGCTGGCCGCGATAGCCGCATCCGCACACCGTTGCCGCCAAAAGCAAAAGCCCAATCGAAACCACCCTCTTGTTCACCAGATCTCTGCTCTGGCTCTCAGCACACAGCTCAAATGAAGTGCTGCGAGCCAATTACTCAACGTTGATCACTGGCAGATAATTTCCGAAAAGCCAATTGCTGGCTACGACCGGGCGGTGACGATGTTGACCAGTTTCTTGGGAACCACGACGACGCGCTTCACCTGCCTACCCTGCAGCCACGTCTGGACCCGGCTGTCTTGCAGTGCCGCTGTGCGGAGCTCTTCCTCCTCCGCACGCGCGGGGAGGAAAATCCGGCTCCGCAGTTTCCCATCCACCTGGACCACCACCAGAATCTCCTCTCGTTCAATCACCGCGGCATCGTAGGCGGGCCACGACTCCGCAAAGATACTCGAGCCGTGTCCGAGGTGCTCCCAGAGTTCCTCCGCCAGGTGCGGGGCGAATGGGGCCAGGAGCACGAGCAAGGTCTCCACGGCAAAACGGGCCACGTACCGCCGTTCCGCCTCCTCCGCGGGATCGCCGCGAAGCTCAAATTGCCCCAGGACATTAACCAATTCCATAAGGGCCGCGATGGCCGTGTTGAAGTGAAAATCCCGGTCGAGATCTTCGGTCACTTTCTTGATCGTCAGGTGGGCCTTCTGGTGCACTGCCCGGCCGACGGTGAGATCGTTGAAGGAAATAGGCGCCGCCGGACGGGACAGTTCGTCCGCCCAGCCGTCGACCAACCGATAGACCCGATTCAGGAACCGGAAGGCCCCCTCCACCCCTTTGTCGGACCATTCCAGGTCCTTCTCCGGGGGTGCGGCAAAGAGGGAAAAGAGACGGGCCGTATCCGCGCCATACCGCTTTAAGAGGTCGTCCGGGTCCACCACGTTCTTGCGCGACTTGGACATTTTCTCGGTCCGGCCGATCTCAACCGGGTGAGCACACTCGGTACAGCGACCCTGCGGGTCTATCTCTTGAGGGAAGCGGAACCCATGCGTGGGACACCGGTAGGTTTCCTTGCAGACCATCCCCTGAGTCAGCAGGTTCACAAATGGTTCACTGTGTGGGATCAAGCCCAGATCCCGGACCACCTTGGTGAAGAACCGGGCATACAGCAGATGAAGGACGGCGTGTTCAATACCCCCGATGTATTGGTCGACGGGCATCCAGTAGGCTACCTTCAGCTCATCCACGGCCCGGTCCCGGGCGTGCGGATTGCAAAACCGGAGAAAGTACCAGGATGAATCGACAAAGGTATCCATCGTATCGGTCTCTCTTCGGGCCGGCCCCCGGCACGTCGGACACCGCACATTCACGAAACTCTCGACTTTCGCAAGCGGAGAACCACCCTTCATGCTGATCTCCACATCTTTCGGGAGCAGCACCGGAAGGTCGTCATACGGGACCGGGACGGTGCCGCATTGGTCGCAGTAAATAATTGGAATCGGCGTCCCCCAGTACCTCTGTCTGGAGATTCCCCAGTCGCGCAGCCGATAGTTCACCGCCCCTTTGCCAATTCCCCGTTCCTCCAGAAACCGAACCACGGCCTCACGTCCTTCCGGGCTTGGCAGGCTATTAAATGGGCCGGAATTTACCATCACCCCTTCATCTTGATAGGCCTTTGCCAAAGCCTCCGCGGCGAGGCCTTCCTCCTCTGGCTGAATCACGACTCGGATGGGGAGATGGTATTTTTTGGCGAATTCGAAGTCACGCTGGTCGTGGGCGGGAACAGCCATAATCGCTCCGGTGCCGTACTCAAGGAGGACGAAATTGGCCACCCAGATGGGGATTTTCTCTTCGGTCAACGGATTGATGGCATATGCACCGGTGAAAACCCCCTCCTTTTCCGTGTCGGCGGCGGTTCGGACTACCCGATCTTCCGCCCGCATCCGCTTGATGAAGGCCTGAACGCCCGCTTTGCCCTCTCCGAGCTGCAGGGCCAGGGGATGCTCCGGTGCTAATACCATAAAGGTGGCCCCGAAGAGCGTATCCTGTCGCGTCGTGAAAATGGTGATGGGGCTTTCCCCGTTGAGCAGCGGAAAATTCACCTCGGCGCCGACGCTCTTGCCGATCCAGTTTCGCTGCATCGTCTTGACCCGGTCGGGCCATCCGGGGAGCTGATCTACCCCCTCGAGCAGTTCCTCCGTATAGGCGGTGATCTTAAAGAACCACTGCTCGAGCTCTTTCTGAATCACCTCTGACTCATCGCGCCAGCAGCGTCCCCCCTCCACCTGTTCGTTGGCCAGGACCGTTTGACATTCCTCGCACCAGTTAAGGAAGGCGGGTTTCTTGTAGGCCAGTCCCTTTGCATACATTTTCAGAAAGAGCCATTGATTCCACCGGTAGTAGTCGGGCTCACTGCACGTGATCTCCCGCCCCCAGTCATAGGAGAAGCCCATCCGCTTTAGCTGCTCTCGCATGTATGCAATATTGTCAGAGGTCCACGTGGCAGGATGAAGGCCATGTTCGATGGCCGCATTCTCCGCTGGCAGTCCAAAAGAGTCCCACCCCATCGGGTGAAGGACATTATAACCTCGCATCCGGAAGTACCGGGCAACGACATCTCCGATGGAGTAGTTTCGAAGGTGTCCCATGTGGATCTTGCCGGAAGGATACGGATACATCTCCAGGCAGTAGTACTTTGGCTGCCCGGGATCCTCCGTGACCCGGAAAGCGTCCCGCTCCTCCCAGATCCGCTGCCACTTGGCCTCAATGCTCTTGAAATCGTACCGCTTTGCCATCCCGATCCTCGTAGTTCCTTGAAATATCCGTATATAGATAGCACACGCGATTTGGTCTTGCAACTGCCGCCCCTGTCCCTGCCCTGGGGTCACGGCGTGCTTACTGTCTGTTCGGATTCCTCCCGGAGAGAAAACACGCACCCCCTCTCCGTAAGGGTGCCGACTTATGCGCCCGCCTAGGGAATCTCCAAAACCGCCGCCCCACGGAGCTGGGCCGCCTTGAGCCGCTGCAGGGCTCGGTTTGCGTCCCGAAGCGGAAAAATCTCCACTTCCGTCCGGACCGGCACCTCGGCCGCGAGCCGCAAGAGATCTTCAGCGTCCTGGCGAGTGAAGTTGGTCACGCTGCGAATGGTGCGCTCGTGGTAAAGCTGTGCGTAGTCCAGTGCGGGGATCGGACTTAAATGGATGGCGTTGATGGCAAGGGTACCCCCTTTGCGCAAGGCGCGTAAGACCTCCGGCACCAGGGTCCCGACCGGGGCAAAAAGGATGGCGCTATCGAGTGAATGGGGTGGAGTTTCCTCAGCCCTCCCCGCCCAGCTGGCCCCGAGGTCCCGGGCGAGTCGCTGATGGGCCTCCCCCCGAGTAAAGACCAGCACATCGCAGCCCCAGTGGCGAGCAATCTGGATGACGATATGGGCCGAGGCTCCAAATCCGTAGAGGCCCACGCGCCCGCCTGGCCTGATCTCGCTCAGCCGCAATGAACGAAAGCCAATGATGCCAGCACAGAGGAGGGGCGCGGCCTCCAGGTTCGAAAAGGTGTCCGGAATCGGGAAGGCAAAAACCTCATCCACAACCGCGTATTGGGCGTAGCCTCCGTCGGTTTGGTAGCCGGTGAAGCGTGCCGCTTCGCAGAGATTCTCCCGGCCCCCTTGGCAATACTGACACCGACGACAGGTCCAATTCAGCCAGGCGATTCCAAGTCGATCACCCAGATGAAACCGGCGTGCGCCGGGCCCGACCGCCTCCACACTTCCTACGATCTGGTGCCCTGGAATGACCGGTGCCTTCGCCGGCGGAAGGTCTCCCTCCACAACGTGAAGGTCCGTCCGACAGACGCCACAGTGAGTCACTCGCAGACGGACTTGCCCAGCCCCAAGTTCAGGCACTGGCACCTCCGCAGCCCGAAGCGGCTCGGACGCCGCCGATGCCGGATGATCCAAAAGCATTGCCTTCATGGCTTGAGCAGCGTCTGACACGGGCACCTTTCACGTGGGGGTTTTGCGAGACGTCACATGCATCGGCGGAGGCAACTACCCTGCGCCGTTGAGAGGGGCGCAAGACGAATCCTTACAGGGGAATCCGATGTTGTCGGCAGTAGTTGGCGAGCATCATGATGGCCTGATTCAAGCGCTGCATGCGGAGGTTTTTCTTTCGGATAGCGTCGGCGTCGCCTGGCGGAGGCACCTCTGCCCGTGCATCGCGGAGGACCTGCTGGAGATTGTTGTTGATGATCTTCACGTCGGCAGGCGTGTACCTCTTCAGGGCCCCAGGGGTGAGAGAGTGAAAGCCGTCTCCAATTTCCCGAGCCATGAACAATGGATTACCAGTGATGGCCACAGACGTCTCCTTCTCTCAATAGGTGACCTGCATGAGACATAAGCCGCGGGCAGGTGCCGTCTTACCGGCGAGTTGCCGGTCTTTAGACTGCAGGATTTCTCGAAACGCACCAGGGGCCAGCCTGCCTCTGCCGACATCAAGGAGCGTCCCCACCACGATCCGAATCATGTGTTTCAGGAAGCCGTCTCCCGTGATCACAAACTCGAGTCGGTTCCCCTCGGTAAAAAAGCAGGCGTGGTAGACTCGGCGGACCCGATTGGGAGAGTCGCCGTCGGCCGCACGGAAAGCGGAGAAGTCATGCTCGCCAAGGAGGTAAGCGGCGGCCTCCGCCATCGAGGCCAGCTCCAACGGGTCGGGAACATGGAGGAGCCAATGCCGGTCGAGGGCCGAGGGGTGAGAGGCGTTCAAGATGGCGTACCGATAGGTCTTCTGTTCGGCCGACCGACGGGCATCAAAGCCTTCAGGAGCTGTCTCGACGCTTCGCACCACGATATCGGGCGGGAGCAGGCTGTTGAAAGCCAGCTGCCATCTGTCGGGGGCGAGTTCCTTTCCCGTCCGGAAGTTCGCCACCTGCCCCTGTGCATGGACACCTGCATCGGTCCGGCCCGCCCCGGTGATGTGCACCTCTTCGCCCGATATGCGTTTTGCCGTATCCTGCAAGATACCCTGAATGGTCGGCAATCCGGGTTGGACCTGCCAGCCATGATAGGCAGTCCCGTCGTATTCTATGGTCAGCTTGAGGTTGTGCACGAGCCGTCACCCTGCTTCGTCACCCCCAGGATCAGCTCGGCGATCTGGATGGCGTTGAGCGCTGCCCCCTTCCGGAGCTGGTCCCCCACAACCCAGAAGTTCAGGCCCGTCTCGCTTGACAGGTCTTCCCGCACGCGGCCCACATAACACTCGTCCTTCCCTACCACCATGAGGGGTGTGGGGTACTGACCTTTCGGCGGGTCGTCGCAGAGGTGAAGTCCCGGGAACTTCGTAAACAGATCCCGCGCCTCCCCTACCGTCACCTTCCGCTCAGTCTCCGCGGTCACTGAGACCGAGTGCGCATACCAGACTGGAACCCGGACGGTGGTAGCAGTAATTTTTATCGTCATGTCCCCGAGGAGCTTTCGGGTCTCATGGACCAGTTTCATCTCTTCCCTACTGTAGCCACTCTGTTCAAAGACATCCACCTGAGGAATGAGGTTAAACGCAATCGGATGCGGGAAGACCCTGGCCTCTGCCTGCTCCCCCTTCGCCCACGCCAGGACCTGCTGTTTCAGCTCCTCAATGGCCTGCGTCCCGGCCCCTGAGACCGCTTGATAGCTCGAGGCAATGACACGCTTCACCTTTGCGGCGTCATGGAGTGGCTTCAGGGCCATGACGGTGACGGTCGTGGTACAGTTGGGGTTGGCGATAAGACCCTTGTGCTGGAAGGCTGCTTCGGGATTCACTTCCGGGATGACCAGGGGGACTTCCGGGTCCATCCGGAAGGCAGAACTGTTGTCGACCACTAACGCCCCCGCCCTCACCCCTGCCGGGGCGAAGGCCTGGCTTCGGCTGGCGCCCGCAGAGAAGAGGGCCAATTCAACTCCTTGAAAGGCGCGCTCTGTCAGCCTTTCGATTTTCACTTCCTCGCCGCGGAATGTGAGGACCTTCCCCTCCGAACGCTCGGACGCCAAGAGTCGCAGGCTCCGCACCGGAAAGTCCCGCTCCTCCAAGATCGAGAGCATAGTCTGCCCGACTGCTCCCGTTGCTCCCGCAATTGCTACCCTGTATCCGGTCCCCGCCATGTCTGCCTCATTTCATCGTAGTTCACAGTTCACGGTTCTCAGTTCACACGAAAGACACGTCTTGATGCATAGACCTCTTTTTACTTTCCGGGAACCATGAACCAGGTCAGTCCGTGAACTCTGAACCCTGAACCACCTTAGTACCCGATCATGTAAGGAAGGCTTTTGGCAACTCGCTCAATCTCCTCTCCCGCCTCAAGGAGAACCAGCGTGGCGTTCCAGGTCCCCGTCAAGAGTTGATTGCGGTGGGCGTCTGGGATCATCGCGGGGATGACCCGCTCTCCGGCACGCACCTGTCGGTTCTCGACGTCCAGGATGATCTCCCGCTCCGGATGTTGCGCCACGGTCCCCATCAACCATTCCAGATCCTCCCTACCCACCCCGAGACAGGGGATGCCGAGGGCGGTGCAATTCCCGATAAAAATCTCCGCGAAAGCCTGGCCGACGATCCCCTGGATTCCCCAACGCCGCAGCGCCTCCGGGGCATGCTCCCGCGATGAGCCGCAGCCGAAGTTATGGCCGACCAGCAGGACCGTAGCTCCGCCGTACCGGGATTGGTTGAAGGGGTGGTCGGGTGCCTGGAGGCGATCATCCTCGAAGACGTGCTCCTCGAGTCCCTCGAATGTCACGCTTTTCAGGAACCGGGCAGGAAGGATCCGGTCGGTGTCGATGTCGTTGCCGGGAAGGGGGATACCTCGGCCCACGATCTGCTGCCGAACAGCAACCTGGCTCATTTCAGTAGCTCCCTCACATCGGCGACCTCCCCCGCGATCGCCGCCGCGACCACCATAGCCGGGCTCATAAGCAGCGTCCGCCCCGTCGGGCTCCCCTGGCGCCCCTTGAAGTTCCGGTTGCTCGAGGAGGCACAGATCTGCCGGCCTTTCAGCTTATCCTCGTTCATACCCAGGCACAGGGAACAGCCGGCCTTGCGCCACTCGAATCCTGCATCAAGGAAGATCTGGTGGAGTCCCTCGTCCTCGGCTGCCTTGGCTACGGCCTGAGAACCCGGCACCACCAGGGCGCGTACCCCCTTTGCCACCTTCCGTCCACGGGCGACGGCAGCGGCGGTCCGCAGGTCGGAGAGCCGCGCGTTGGTGCAAGAGCCAATGAAGGCCACATCGATGGGGATACCCATCATTGGCCGCCCGGGCTCGAAGGACATAAAAGCCAAGGCCTCGGTCCAGGAAGCCTGGTCCGACTCGGGCGCGTCGGCCGGATGAGGGATGCGCTTATTCACCCCTACGGATTGACCCGGATTGATCCCCCACGTGACCATGGGTTGGATTGATTCGGCGTCTAGGCAGACCATGTCATCGAAGGGTGCGCCTGGGTCTGTTGCCATACTCTTCCACCACGCCACCGCACGGTCATACGCCTCGCCCTGCGGCGCGAAGGGGCGGCCCTTGAGGTATGCGAACGTCGCTTCGTCGGGGTTCACGTAGCCTACCCGAGCACCAGCCTCACTGCTCATGTTGCAGATGGTAAGGCGCTCCTCCAATGACATCGCCTCGACTGCCGACCCGGAATACTCGTAGGCATAGCCCACCCCCCCCTTGACGCCGAGCCGCTGGATAATCGTAAGGATCACGTCCTTGGCGTACACGCCGCGCGCGAGCTGACCGTCCACTCGGATCTGTCGCAGTTTAGGCTTGGCAATCGCCAGGCACTGCGTTGCGAGAACATCCCGTACCTGACTCGTGCCAATGCCGAAGGCCAGAGCCCCGAGGGCCCCGTGGGTGGAGGTGTGGCTATCGCCACAGGCAATGATTATTCCGGGTTGAGTCAGACCCAGTTCCGGCCCGATAACATGGACGATGCCCTGCCGGCCGCTGTCCAGATCGAAGAGCGGAATACCGTAGTCCTGACAGCTCCTGACGAGGTGGACGGTCATATCCTCGGCCAGGACATCGTTGAAAGGGCGCAGTTGGGAGGCGGTGGGAACAATGTGATCAATCGTGGCAAAGGTCCTTTCCGGAAAACGGACCTTGAAGCCCGCCTCCCGTATCATTTGGAAGGCCTGCGGGCTCGTTACCTCGTGGATAAGGTGTAGGCCGACGAAGAGCTGCGTGTGACCCGAAGGCATCGTCCGGACCGTGTGGGCCTGCCAGACTTTTTCGAGCAGCGTATCAGCCATGGTTGCTACTCTTGTCCCAGATTGTAGCGCCCTAGCTCGGATTATTCACATAGAAGTAAAGAATCTGCCCTTCGGGCTTCGACTCCGCCCCGCGTTTGCGGAGCGTCGCTCAGGGCTAGCCTTGAGGAGGCCGCGGGAGCGGCCTGTCGAAACCTGCCGGTGCGGCCGAGCCCGCACCTGCAGGCGCATTATTCACGAAGACACTCCGTTCGTGAATAATGCGGGCTAGCTACTCCTGTGGATTCGCGGGACCTACTCGAGCCCTGGCTTTGGGCAGGAGCCGTGCTCCAAGAGTTGACCGGCGCGATTACCCTTTGGTTCGTCAACAGCCAGTAAGGCCCACTTCAGACACCCTCTGTCACCTCTTTCTGGGGAGGCGTCTTCCGCCCCACCGCCCGGTTGATGGCGTTCAGATACGCCTTCGCACTGGCCTCGATGACATCGGTGGAGGTTCCTCGGCCGATGACGGTCCGTCCGTCGACCTCGATGGAGACCACCACCTCCCCCAAGGCATCCTTGCCCGAAGTCACGGCTCGGATGCCATAGTCCTTCAACGAAGGGTGAAGCCCGGTGACCTGGTCGATAGCCTTAAAGGTCGCATCTACCGGGCCATCCCCCCACCCTGACTCCTGATGGATCTCATCCTCTTTTCGTAAGCGGACCGTGGCCGTAGGGATCATATTGGTTCCACTGGCGAACTGCAGATGTTCCAGGGTATAGACGTCGGGAAGGTTCAGCACTTGTTCCTCGACGATGGCCAACAAATCGTCGTCGAAGACCTCCTTCTTCTTGTCGCAGAGCTCCTTAAATCGCTGAAACGCCTTTGACAGATCCTCCTCACCGAGATCCACGCCCAGATCCTGGAGCCGCTTGCTCAAGGCGTGCCGTCCCGAGTGCTTGCCAAGAACCAGACGGCTCTGGGGCACCCCCACCGACTCTGGCGTCATGATCTCGTAGGTCAACGCGTGAGACAGCATCCCGTGTTGATGGATTCCCGCTTCGTGGGCAAAGGCGTTGGCGCCGACAATGGCCTTATTGGGTTGGACCGGAATGCCGGTGATGGTGGTGAGGAGCTTCGAGGCCTTGTAGATCTCGTTGGTCTGGACTCCTGTCTCCGCATCCAGGATATCCCGTCGAGTTCTGATCCCCATGACGGTCTCTTCCAGGGAGGCGTTTCCGGCCCGCTCCCCGATGCCGTTGATGGTGCACTCGATCTGCCGGGCTCCTTGCCTGACCCCTTCCAGGGAATTGGCGACGGCCAAGCCGAGGTCGTCATGGCAGTGGACACTCACGATCACGCGGTCGATTTGGGGGACGTGATTCATGAGATGGCGAATCCGCTCACCATACTCCCACGGAATGGTATATCCCACCGTATCCGGGATATTGATGGTCGTGGCCCCCGCCTTGATCGCTGCCTCCACTACCCGGCAGAGGAAGTCCAGATCGGTCCGACAGGCATCCTCACAGGAAAACTCCACGTCATCCGTATAGCCCCGCGCCCGCTTGACAGCCCGGACCGCCGATTCGAGCACCTTCTCCCGACTCATCTTGAGCTTGTATCGCATGTGGATGTCGGAGGTAGCGATGAAGGTGTGGATCCGCGGACGCTCCGCGTACTGGAGCGCCTCCCAGGCCCGATCGATGTCCTGGTCTCGGGTCCGGCAGAGTCCCGCAATGGCAATCCCGTCCCGGATATTCTGAGAAACCACCCTGACGGCCTCAAAATCATCCGGGGAAGCGATCGGGAACCCCGCCTCGATAATATCAACCCGGAGCCGGGCGAGCTGTCGAGCGAGCTCCAGCTTCTCACGAGTATTCATGCTGTATCCAGGCGACTGCTCTCCGTCGCGCAATGTGGTATCAAAGATCAGAATCCGCGTCGCCATGCTGTTTCTCCTCTCCATGCCTGCACGACATCATCATTGGGGCATACGAAACCTGAGGATTCATGCCATCTGTTCGTCGCGATTGGTGCTGTCACGCCGGGGGAACCCTCCCTCAGGGGGACCGGGGCTCCCCCGGCGTAAGCTCGAGCTCTTCACCCAAGTCAACCGGGACCCGCTTGCGCCAGAGGGGAAGGTACCTGAAGAAACCAGAGAGGGCATACAGGAAGAAAAAGCCAAAGAGCAGGAGCCGCGGTTCCGAGGCGATAACGAGCATGGCCAGGATCACGCTGATGAGGATCGTGAAGGGATGCCGCCGGGAAATGTCGATCTCTTTCAGAGAGCGGTACCTGACCTTGCTGACCATGAGAAAGGCAGTCACCGTCACCAACACGACCATCAGTGCCGAGGTCACCTCCGGCGAAAGCACTTGGTACTCCAACACGACCAGGGAGGGAGATTCTCCCAGAAAGAGGACGCTGGAGACCACGATCCCTGCCGCTGCGGGGACCGGAAGGCCAACGAAGTAGCGTGTGTCGAGCTTCTTGGTCTGGATGTTGAAGCGGGCCAGCCGGAGCGCTCCACAGGCCGCAAAGAGAAAAGCCGCCAGCCAGCCGATTCGCCCAAAGGGCTGCATGGCAAAGACATAAGCCAGCATGCCGGGGGCGACCCCGAAGGAGACCAGATCGGCCAACGAATCCAACTCCATTCCGAAATCGCTGGTCGCCTTTGCGAACCGCGCGACCGCCCCATCCAGAAAATCCACCACGAGGGCAATGATAATGGCCAGCACTGCTTTGGAAAGATCGTCTTTATAGATCGCGATGATCGCGTAGAATCCGCAAAAGAGATTCCCGATAGTCAAAATGCTGGGCAGGATGTACACCCCGCGGCGAACCTCTCGACTCATGAGACCACCCCGATGACGCTCTCGCCGCCCCTCACCTGATCCCCGATCTGCACCCTCGGACCCACACCTTCAGGCAAAAGCAGATCCACCCGAGATCCAAAGCGAATCATACCAATACGCTCGCCTGCCCGAACTTCTTGCCCGGGTTGAACCCATGTGACGATCTGCCGGGCCAAGATCCCAGCCACCTGCCGAACGAATATGTCTCTTGGGCCCCCTTTGAGGTGGATCAAGGTCTGGGCGTTTCTCCGGGAGGCTTCTTCCTTCCATGCGACCCGAAAGGTCCCCGCACTTGGAAGCACCGCCTCGATCCGGCCGGCGCACGGGGCACGGTTGATGTGGACATCGAAAAGGGAGAGGAAAATGCTGACCTCCGTCCCCCTCCGCCCGTCCATCGAAGGGCCAATCCGGACGACCCGTCCATCGGCCGGAGCCAGGATCGCCCCGACCTCCGCAGGTGGAAACCGCTCTGGATCCCGGAAGAAAAAACCGACCGCTGCTGCGAGCAGGACCAGGAACAGGCTTCCTACCGTGATGCCCGTTATCCAAAGGAGGAAAGCACCTCCCAGAAGGGGCACGATAAATGGCCACCCCTCCGAGGCTACCGGAAACTTGTTCCTCCGTCGGTCGGCTGTCAAAGGCGATGATTCCTGAAGTTTCTTGTATGCCACTCGCCCTCCCGTATTTCAAGCATCAGGATCCCTTCCCTCCGTCCTCACCCAACAGCTGGCGCACGAGTTCCGGGACCTGACCTAGGGCATGATCGAGCCTCGACGGATCCTTCCCTCCGGCCTCGGCCAAGTCGGCCCGACCGCCCCCCTCTCCTCCCGTCATCCGGGCCATCTCTCGCACCAGCTTTCCAGCATGGACTCGCGGCACGATGTCTGGTGTGATCCCGGCGACCCAAGCCACCCTGTTATCCGCGAGGGTCCCGAGAACCACCACTCCCGAACCAAGCTTTGTCCGGACTCGGTCTACGAGTTCTCGAAGCCCCTTCTGGTCGAAATGTTCCACGCGCCCCCGGACGACCCGAAGCCCTTCGACGGCTTCAACCTTTTTGAGCAACCCCTCTACAACGGTGGCTGCAACCCGGCTTCGAAGTCGCTGGATTTCCCGCTCCAGCTCTCCGCCCCGCTGGGTTAGCCTATCCACTTTCTCCGGAAGCTCGAGCGGCCGCGCCTTCAGCGCATCAGCCGATTCCTGAAGGGCAGCTTCCTCCCTCAGGAGGTAGTCGTAGGCTCCCGGACCGGTATTGGCCTCAATACGCCGGATACCCGCAGCGACCCCCCCTTCGCTGGCGATCTTGAAAAGGCCAATCTCGCCAATGGCCTGGACATGCGTTCCCCCGCAGAGTTCAAGCCCGAATCCGGGTACCGTCACGGTCCGAACTCGGTCTGCATATTTATCGGCAAAAAAGGCCTTGGCCCCTCGGGCTAGCGCTTCCTCGTACGGGACCCCGTCCTCGATCATCACTGGGAGGTTCCGCCACAGCTGCTCGTTCACCATCCGTTCGATGCGGGCAAGCTCCGCAGCCGTCGTTGGTCCATAGTGGCGAAAGTCGAACCGAAGACGGTCGGGAGCCACCAAAGACCCCTCCTGTCGGACATGATCCCCCAGAACTCGATGAAGGGCTTCATGAACCAGGTGGGTTGCAGTGTGGTTCTTTAGAACCAGCGCCCGCCGTTCCGCATCAATGGCTGCGCGTAACCGGTCTCCTTTCCGAATCGACCCGCGTGCGATCAGGACCCGGTGGACCGTCAACCCAGGAAGGGGCCGTTGAACATCCAGAACATCGGCCACGCCCCGTGAGCCCTGCAGGGTCCCGACATCTGCTACCTGCCCCCCCGCCTCGGCATAAAAGGGGGTACGGTCCAGGATGATCGCTGCTTCCTCCCCTTCTTGGACTGCTTCGGCACTCTGCCCCGCCTTCACGATGGCGGTTACCTCGGCCTCAACCTCGGTCTGGTCATACCCGACGAAGGGAGTCGAGCGGGAGGTCGCCAGCTCCTGCAAGACGGGCGAGACTTCAGTCCCTTTGAACATGGCCACAGCACTGGCCTTTGCTATTTCTCGGTGACGTTGCATGATTGCTTCAAAATTCGCCCGATCGAGCGTAAGTCTCTGTTCCTGGGCAAGTTCCTCCATGAGATCGAGTGGCAGTCCATACGTGTCATACAACTTGAATAATTTGTCCGCTGGGATCTGAGCGTCGGACTGCTTCGCTTGTGCGATTTCCTCTTCCAGTCGCGGGATGGCCATGCGCAGGGTGTGGCCAAAGCGTTCTTCTTCGGCAAGCGTCTCGCGTGCCACGCGGTCTCGACTCGCCTGAAGCTCCGGGTACTGTTCCTTCATATGATCAACCACACGCCCCGTCATCTGCGCCAGGAACGGTCCCTCAAGACCTAAGAGCTTCCCGTGCCGCAGGGCCCGTCGGACAATGCGCCTCAGGACGTACCCCCGCCCCTCGTTGCTGGGTAACACCCCATCACTCACCAGGAATGTGGCCGCCCGAGCATGATCGGCAATAACCCGCATGGAGACATCGTCTCGCTCCCTAGCGCCGTACGCCCGCCCGCTAAGCTCCTCCACGGCGGTGACAAGCGGACGCAAGAGATCGGTGTCGAAATTGCTGTGTACGCCCTGGACGACGGCCGTGATTCGCTCCAGGCCTGCCCCGGTATCGATACTCGGCTTCGGCAAGGGGGTCAGGGTCCCACTGGCATCTCGGTTAAACTGCATGAAGACCAGGTTCCACAGCTCCAGGTACCGATCGCAGTCACACTCGATGTCGCAGGTCGGGCGACCGCACCCCACTTCCGGTCCCTGATCGATGACGATCTCTGAGCACGGTCCGCAGGGACCTGTGTCGCCCATGGCCCAGAAGTTGTCCTTCTCACCGAGGCGGACAATCCGGTCCGCGGGAAGGCCGGCTAGCTTCTGCCACAACTCACACGCTTCATCGTCCTCCTTGTAAATCGTCGCCCACAGCCGTTCAGGGGGGAGACCGAGATCTACCGTCATCCACTCCCAGGCATACGCGATAGCCTCTTCCTTGAAGTAGTCGCCAAAGGAGAAATTGCCGAGCATTTCAAAGAAGGTGTGGTGCCGTGCCGTCCTCCCGACGTTTTCCAGATCATTATGTTTCCCGCCGGCCCGGACGCACTTCTGGCACGAGGCAGCCCGGTTGTAGCCCCGCTGGTCCAGGCCGAGGAAGCAATCCTTGAACTGGACCATTCCAGCATTCGTAAAGAGAAGCGTGGGATCCTCCCTCGGAACCAAGGACGAGCTCGGAACAATGGCATGCCCCCGCGAGGCGAAGTAGTCAAGGAAGGATTGTCGAACCTCCGGTCCACTCAGTTTTCGCATCACTGGTCCCTGATAGCCAAAAACAAACAGAGATTTATATGGTAGGGAATCATGCCCGTAATGTCAAGGAAATGCACAGATTTCAACACGGGAGGTGATCAACCTTCAAGGAAATTCCACGGAGAGGCAGCGAAGTCCAGATGCGGGAAGTGGTATGCCGGCCTGGCGGGTGACGGGGGTTTACCCAGTCAGGCGCTCAATCCCAGAAACCTTGCTCTTATCTTCCTCCGAGGCCTTCAATACCTCGTCCCAGGCTGGCTCGATCCCCCGGACTCTGAGAGCAAAGTCGTCCGGGTTGGACGCCCAGAGAAGGGCCTCTTCATAGCTCACGAGACTGCGCCGGTACAGTGTCATGAGGGATTGATCAAAGGTCTGCATGCCATACTGACTATGGCCGGCGGCAATGAAGTCAGGAATCTTGCGGGTCTTGTCCGAATCGATGATACATTCCCGAATGGTATGCGTCACCACCAAGACCTCGGCGGCCGGGACCCGTCCCCGTCCATCGGCGCGTGGGATCAGTCGTAACGAGATGATGCCCTTGAGGAGAGAGGCCAATTGGAGGCGTATCTGCCGCTGCTGATACGGTGGAAAGACGGAGATGATCCGGTTGATCGTCTCTGCGGCGTCCACCGTATGCAGAGTGCTCAAAACCAAATGACCGGTTTCAGACGCCAGGAGGGCCGTAGAAACCGTCTCGTAATCCCGCATCTCTCCCACCAGAATGACGTCGGGATCCTGCCGAAGCGCACTCCGAAGCGCCTCGGCAAAGGAATCAGTGTCGGTTCCCACCTCTCGTTGGCTGACCAGGCATTCTTTATCCCGAATGAGGTACTCGATCGGATCCTCGATGGTGATGATATGTGCTGTCCGGTGTGTGTTCATATGCTCGACCATAGACGCCAGACAGGTGGTCTTCCCGCTTCCGGTTGTGCCGGTGACCAGGAGCAATCCCCTGGTCTCCAAAGAGAGCTTCTCCACCACGGGGGGAAGGTTCAGCTCCTGGATAGTCATGATTTTCATCGGAATGACGCGCATGACCATCCCGACGGTGGAGCGTTGCTGGAAGATGTTGACACGAAAGCGGCCGAGGCCGGCCACGCTGTACGCCATGTCGATCTCGCGCTTCTCCTTGAACCGGTCCCTTTGGCTTTCGTTCATGACGGAGAAGATCATCTTGATCGCGTCTTCCTGACTGATCTTCCCCATCTCGGTGAGAGGGATGAGCCTATGGTCGACCCGAATGACCGGTGGGCCTCCCACCTTGATATGCAGGTCTGAGGCCTTCCGCTCAACGGCAATTTTTGCGAGATCTCGAAGATCCATGGCACCCCCAACGTTTTTCGTTCCACGCTGGGATTATGCATTTCTTGTGCCGGATCTTAAGACCCTCCCCGTGAGATATCACTGTCCTTCCCGGACACCCCGGGTTTGGCTAGTTTCCTCAGATTTCTGGGCGCCGTCCAACCCCAGCAGTGCCCGCAGCTTGCCGTGAATCTCGTCTGCGATGGGGGGATTTTCCACCAAGAACCGCTTCGCGTTCTCCCGCCCCTGACCGATCCTGTCTCCGCCGTACGAGTACCAGGCACCACTCTTTTCAATCACTTTGTGGGCCACCCCGAGGTCCACGAGGCTTGACATGCGGGAGATGCCTTCCCCAAAGATCATGTCAAATTCCGCATCGCGGAAGGGAGGGGCGACCTTGTTTTTCACCACCCGCACCCGCACCCGTACTCCAAGCACCCTGTCTCCCTCTTTGATGTTTGCAATCTTGCGGATATCCAGGCGGATAGAGGCGTAAAATTTGAGGGCCCGGCCACCTGTGGTGGTCTCGGGATTGCCGAACATGACGCCGATCTTCTCCCGGATCTGATTAATGAAGACAACAGTCGTTCTCGATTTCGAAATCGCCGCCGTCAGCTTCCGCAGGGCCTGGGACATGAGGCGGGCCTGAAGCCCCATGGTCGGGTCCCCCATCTCCCCCTCGATCTCGGCCCGGGGCACCAAGGCGGCGACCGAGTCGATGACCACCACATCGACCGCACCGCTTCGGACTAACACCTCGGTAATGTCTAAGGCTTGCTCGCCCGTGTCCGGCTGGGAAATGAGGAGATCATCGATGTTGACTCCCAGCGCCATAGCATACTTGGGGTCCATCGCGTGTTCAGCATCGACAAAGGCAGCCCCCCCCTTACCCCGCTGGGCCTCAGCAATGATGTGGAGCGCCAGCGTCGTCTTGCCCGAGGACTCCGGACCGAAAATCTCAATCACCCGTCCCCGGGGCACACCACCGATTCCTAATGCGTAATCCAGTTCGAGTGACCCTGTCGGAATGGCAGCAATCGGCTCCAAGGCCCCTGCCCTCCCGAGGCGCATGACCGCTCCCTTCCCGTAAAGCTTCTCGATCTGAGCGATGGCCAAATCGAGTGCCCGTTCCCGTTCACGTGTTTCACTCATGTGCCCCCCCCCGTCCTGAAACGTCCTTCGACGACCTTTCCCATGCTCTTTGGCCGGAACCTATGCCATTTCCCTCCTTGTGTCAACAGCCTTGCACCTGCCTTACGTTCCCGAGTGGATCGGAAGAAAAGGAGGGAAAGATTTCTCAAGCGGGCCGACCAGGAAGCCGCATAGCGTACGGTGGTTTAGCGGGCCAGGTGCGGAAGGAATCCATCGTAGGCCCAACATACCATTGCCCCGAAGGAGCTATTAAGGCCAGAGGTTGGTCTTTCTCCGAAGCATTTAGGATCCGAGCTTTTTCTCTAATTCCTTGAGCTTTTCCTTGAGGGAATCGAGCTCCGCCTTCAAGCTCGCTGATGGTGTTTCCTCGGTGGCCGGCTCCCGCGGGAGTATTATGTCTCCGAGCCCCCCCATCTTTGCCCACTGCCGGATCCCTTTTTCCGCATCGCGCTGCATGGAGAGCATGGCATCCTGCGTGGAAGAGAGGTACTGTCGGAAAAAATCCTGGTACATCTCTCCATGTTTGATGAGCTGATGCAGGAAGGATACGGGGAGCAGGTTACGTCGCTTTTCCTCCTCGAGGAGGATCTGGACGAGCGTAATGTTCGTGAGATCTTCCTGTGTTTCGGCATCAACGATCTTGACTTGGCCCCCATGGCGGATTAACTCGCCGATCTCCTCCAGCGTGATGTACCGACTCCGATTGAGATCGTAGAGCTTACGATTACTGTACTTTTTAATGAGGGTCTGCTCTTCCGCCACCTCTCCTCCACCCTGCGACATGAGCGTTTCTTCGTCCCGTTCTGAAGCATATCAGAGGGGTCTAGAGGTGTCAAAGCGCAAATGCCACTGTGCGTCAAGGAGGATGCGGCTGCTCAAACGCGGGTAGGCAAGCACCATCATTTCACGGTCGTGATCCTGGCCTCCCCCTCCTTCCTTAGGACCTCGATCCCGACGTCGTGGTCGTGACGGCGCAGCACGAGGTCGAGGGAGGCCTCGTTCATTCGCAGCTGCTTTATCTCCACCGTCTGCAGGAACGGAGGCAGCACCGGATGGGAGAAGCGAATCTCTTGTTCCGCAGCGTTAAATGAGAGTCCGAGGCAGGCTTGGAGGAGAAGAAACACGGAGCTGGCCGCCCACGATTGGGGCGCACAGGCCACAGGGTACGGGGTGGGGCCCTCCCCGGGGCGGCGAGGAAATCCGCAGAAGAGTTCAGGCAACCGATGGAGATCCGTAAAGAGACTGGAGTCGAAGAGCCCCGTAACAATCCGGAAAAGCGGGTCGGTAAGTCCGTACCGTGCCAGTCCGAAGGCAATCAGGGCATTATCATGGGGCCAGACTGAGCCGTTGTGGTAGGACATGGGATTGTAACGGGCCTCGGATGCAGCCACTGTCCGGACGCCCCATCCACTGAAGGAATCGTGGTGAAGCAAGGTCTCAGCTACTCGCCGGGCTCGCTCTGGGGCTACGATTCCCGAAAAGAGACATTGTCCGGCGTTTGAAGATTTAACCCGACAGGGGCGTTTGTCGCCGTCGAGCGCCAGAGCATACGTCCCAAGATCCTCACACCAGAAGGCCTCTTCGAACCGTTCTTGGAGGGTTCGGGCTTCATGTTGGAGCCTCACAGCCAGTTCGGCCTTGCCGAGACGATCGGCCAGTGCGGCGGCGGCCGTCTTGGCAGCATACACGTACGCCTGTACCTCGCAGGGGGCGATGGCGCCCTCTGCGAGGGTGCCGTCAGCGTGGAATACGGCGTCGTCGGAGTCCTTCCACCCTTGATGGATCAACCCGTGGGCAGACCGTCGGCTGTACTCCACGAAGCCGTCTCCGTCCATGTCGCCCCAGCGGTCAATCCATTCAAGCGCCATTTCGATGGAAGGCCAGAGTTCTTCAATGAAAGGCATCTCTCCAGTTCGGTCGTAGTACGCTCCCGCCAGAAACACAAACAGGGGGGTGGCATCGACACTGCCGTAGTAGCGCCCGAAGGGAATCTCGCCAAGCGTGGCCATCTCTCCCCGCCGAATCTCATGGACGATCTTACCGGGTTCAGCATCGCTCTCAGGCAAGGCCTCTTTTGCCTGGGTGGAGGCGAGAAAGGCCAGCACTCCGCGTGCAATATCGGGATCCAACCAGAGAAGCTCTAAGGCAGTGATGAGCGCATCCCGACCAAAGGGGGTCGAGAACCAGGGGATCCCGGCATAGGGGAAGGGCCCCTTGTCCGTGTAGGTGACCATCATGTGGACATCCGCCAGCGAACGGTTCACGAGGTCGTTGAACTGCTCGTTAGATGTGTAAATGCTAGAGGTCCGGGATGCGGCCTGTTGCAAGGCCTTCGCCGTCATGGCAGCCGCTTGATCGTAGGTCCAGATTGCTGGCCCGGGGGGCTCGGCTTCGCAAGAGACGGTGAGAAAAACCGTCGTCTCGCTGTGGGGGCCCATTCGGATTTTCCAGGCAACCTCGGAGTCGGCAAGGCTCGTCGGTTCTGGAGAGAACTGCACACGGGTCCGGCGGACAACCCCATCGAGGCCTCGATAGCCCAAGACGAGACGCGAGTCTTCCACCTCGGCGGGCAGGAGGGTGCCCCGCTGTGCCCGCTTGACCCCGCGCACCTCGAAGATGTCGGCAAAGTCGGCTGCGAGTCGGACGGTGATGGAGATCTCCACAGGATGGTGGGCATAGTTGTGTAATCGGAAGCGCTCGTAGCAGCAACCCTGCCAGAGCAGCTTCGAGCGAAACAGGTGCAGGGTGTCTCGGAGCAGGGCTATCCGCCCGTCAAGTGAAATGTCCGGGTTGGTGAGGTCTACGGTCAGGAGGGCGTTATCCTCCCGCACAGTGGAGCTCAACAGCAGTGGGCGTTGGTCATCCAGCCGCACTTCCAGGCGGCTCAGGAACCGCGTCCCCTCGTGGTACAGCCCTTGTTCCCCTAGGCCGGTCGCCTGGATATCGCCGAAGCGGTCGAAAACGGCGAAGGTTTCCCCCTCTTTCAAGACCCGTGTCCGATCGTCCGCGAGGGATGAGGTCGCCAGAATGTAAAACTCGTCTCTGATGCGAATGACGTCTTTCACGGGCACTAGATCCGTTCTAGGCGGCGAGCTTTTGCGGCCGCCCCAGCAGCCGCTCATAGATGGCCACGTATCCTTGCACCATCTGTGCCACCGTAAACCGTTTTTCAAAGGCCTGTCGACAACGCTTGCGGTCGAGACTCTTGACCTCCTGCACCGCTCTGACTGCCTCCTCCACCGTATCGCAGATAAACCCTGTGACACCCTCCTCCATCACTTCAGGAACAGATCCCCGGCGTCGCGCAATGACGGGCGTGCCACAGGCCATGGCCTCGATCATCACCAACCCGAAGGGTTCCGGCCAGTCAATGGAAAAGAGAAGTGTGTACGCGTTTCCCAGAAACGCATCCTTCTCCGCCTCTCCGATCTCCCCGACGTACTCGATCAACGGGTGATCGAGCAGCGGCCGGATGATGTCTGCGAAGTACTCTTGGTCCACTTTGTCCACCTTGGCCGCGATCTTGAGTTCCATCCCCGTCCGCTTGGCAATTTCGATGGCGGTATCGACCCGTTTCTCCGGGCAGATACGGCCAAGGAAGGCCAGGTACTTCCCGGGTTCCTCCTGGAAGGAATACATGTTCGCCGGAAGCCCGTGGTAGACCGTCCCCTGCCAATTGAGGCGGGGCAGGGGTTCGCGCTGGGCATCGGAGATGGACACGACGGGCATCTCGGAGAATTCCCGGAACAGAGGAAGCAGGTCTAGGATATCGAGCCGCCCGTGCAAGGTAGTCACGACCGATGTTCTCTCACGCCTGGCCAGGGGGAAGTGCAGATAATCGTGATGGAAATGTATGATGTCAAAGCGGGACGAGTTGCGAAATACGTTCTCGATTTCAATCACGTGATAGGCCAGCTGATCCATGCAGGACTTGTCCAAACGGAGGGAGCGATGACACGGCGCAACAAGACGCGCCGTGGTCACCGAATCCCCGCTGGCGAAGAGGGTCACGTCGTGGCCCTGCCGAACGAACTCTTCCGTCAGGTACGAAACCACCCGCTCGGTACCTCCGTAGCGTTTGGGGGGAACACTTTCATACAGCGGAGCGACCTGTGCAATTCTCACCGGATCCTCACCTCCATGCAAATTAAGCAGTTAGAGCAACAGCTTTCATCCTGACGTTATATTATACTCCATTCTCTCCGCTGCGCCATAGCCTTGCATGAGGGGTGCGGTTTCGTCTCTTCTGGTAAGAGCGGGAGGAACACCTCTTTCGAGCGCCGGACGATGTTTCACAATTCACTTCAAGAATGATGCCATTTTTCAAGGATCATCTGAGCGTTCCTTCGAGGATGCATGAGACAAAAAAGGGGGGACAGATGCCCCCCCCCTTTGCCACCCTGAACGACGATCACAGATCGGATCGAAATTTGATAGCCCCGCACTTCTCGCAACGCAGCGCGGTCCTGCCTCGGCCATTTTCTCCAACGTATTGGACCCAAGTCATTTTGGTTCCGTCGGCCGAGCAGGAATATTCCCGGGTGTCGCCATTGTTTACCACCCGGGAGGCCAGCTTAGCCATCTTGCGGTCTCCCTTGGCCATACAGTGATCTCACCCCCTTCCTGGTTGAAGACACAAGGGCGAAAATTAAAGAGTTGTCAGGGGAATGTCAAGAGGAATTTTGGAGGAAGGGGATTTTCACAGGTGACGGAGGGAGTGGACGACCGCCTCGAGGTGAGCAGGGGTGGTGCCACAGCAGCCCCCGAGGATCCCCAGGTTTGAAGCCGGACTCCTCACACCCCTCAGCATGTGCGGAAAATCCCGCTCACCCTCACCTCAAGATTGCCCCATCGCGCATCAGGCGGGTCGTCCGATGATCATTCGGGCCGGGTCGATCTCTTCACGCAGAACCCTCAGCTCCTCTTGTGTTGGCGGTTCCACAATTTCTACCTTCTCTGCCACCATGGGCTGAAAACTCATCCCCCGGATCACTTGATCCTTGGCAATTCCCCGCAACGCGCCGAGGAGAAGCATGTGCTTTGTCTCCTCGTCAAAGCCGAAGACGGCTTGCGACGTGACGACACGATAGGGTCCGGTGCCCCGTGGGAGACCGGCCCTTTCCCTGGCCCTGGGACCTGTCAGGTACCCCGGGGAGGTCATAAAGTCGAGGCGCTGCACGAAACGGCGCGGCTCATGTTTCAAAACGACGATGGTCTTCCAGCAGAGGGAGGCAACTTCGTTTCCCCCTCCGCTTCCAGGGAACCGTCGTCCGGGCCGATCGTAGGTTCCGCCCAAGAGGGTCGAATTCACATTGCCGTATGCATCCACTTGGAGGGCACCGATCATTCCGTAATCCAGGTATCCCGTTGCGGCGTACGAGAAGGCCCAGTTCATGTTGGTCCATTGGAGAGACCGGTATATGTTGGATGGCCCCCCCATGGTCCCTCGGACAAAGGGGGTCAAAGACTGAGGGCCGATCGCCCCAAACTCGAAGACCTGGACCAAATTTGGCGCATAGAGCTTCTCGGCCAACAGAGCAACCACCTGAGGAATCCCCCACCCGACAAATACCGTCTTTCGGTCTTCGAGCAGGCGCGCGGCCGCGCAGATCATGAGCTCCGTATCGGTGAATCCAGCAACGTTATCCATCTTCTCCCTACAGGGTCACCCCCCGGGCGTGTCCAGTCGTGGGCTATCCATATCCTTCTTTAATCGATGCCCGGCAGACCATATCAGTCAGGCGTTTCCATCCTACCCTTCGGCCCAAAAACTCGGCGTGATTCCCGACGCTATACACACACGAATCAAGGTACCCTCGCATGTGGTCCTCGGTCTCGATCTCGTTCAAGTGCTGGATATGCTCGACGTCCAGCTCGTACCTGCCGGGTACCCCACCCGGGTACGCCCCAAAAGGGAGATGCACGACCGCACTCACAAGAAAGTACGGAATAGTCGTCTTCGCCGGCTCTTTCCGAAACTCGAGGGGCTCAATAATCTCCTCGGCAGAAACGATGACCTTTTTCGAGGCCATGGCTCCCTCCAAGGCAAAGAGGTTGGTTCCGAAGATCCGGGCGTTTCCGTACACATCCGCTTGATGGACATGGACGAGGAAGACATCTGGGTTCAGCGCCGGGACCAGGCAGACGGCATCGCCGCCAAAAGGATCTTCCACCACCTTCGCCCCCGATTGGAGGAATGTGTCTGTTCCCAAGAGGTTCCGCATCGGCATGAAGGGGATGCCTCTGGCTCCGGCGAGCATCCGAAAGGCCAACGCCCCGTTGGTCCATTCAAAGACCTGGACTCTCCCTTCCACCACGGCCCGTCCGATGTAATTGCCATATCCCAAGAATCCCACGTCGATGCGGTCGACGCACCCAGCCCCGACCAGCAGGGACGAATCGTGCAGAGTAAACTCGGCGCAGATCCAGAGGTTCCGCTTGTGTTGCCGGATAATTTCCCGAACGAGGGCCTGGGGACCTCGGGTAAGGGAGGAAAAATCGTAGGCGACATAGTCCCCGTCCGCGACACATCGGGAGACGGCCTCGTCCTCCGTCACCAACTTTTCCACCGGCTCCCGACTCTTATGAACCTGCACCCACTCTCGAAAATCGTCGGGGTGTACCCAACGACACAAGCCTCCCCCTGAGGCGAGCACCCTCATCGGCACACCATTCCGCTGCAAGCATGAAATTGGCCGGGGTATCGATATGTTCCGGGAGGTGCGGAAATGACCGTTATGGACTGGGGGATACCACGAGGCATGGGTCAGAGACCCGCCTTCCCGAGGAGCTCTTCCACCGCCGAATACGGATCGAGATCACGATCTGCAATCCGCTCGATCGTTTCCTCGAAGCTTCCATTGGCGATGGCCTGCTCCAGGAGACGCCGGGTCACCCGCTCCTGGAGGAGCTCCAGAAAGAGAGCCCGACTCCGTTCCCGCTGACGCGTCTGCCGAAACCCTTCTCGATCTAGATGTGCCTGACGGGCAAGAATTCCCTGGGCCAGTTCCGCGATTCCCTGCCCTTGGGGAGCCACTGTCTTGAATATGGGAGGGCTTCCTTCTGAGCGCTCCGGGCCGAGAGCCAGCATGGCTTGGAGCTCTGTCACGGTCTTATTCGCACCTTCACGGTCTGCCTTGTTGACGACGAAGATATCCGCAATCTCCAAGATTCCAGCTTTGATGGCCTGAATATCATCTCCAAGACCCGGAACAGACACAACAATGGAGAGGTGTGCCGTCTTCACCACCTCGACTTCATCCTGTCCCACGCCTACTGTTTCAACAAGAATGATCTCCTTTCCCGCCGCATCCAGCACATTCACCACATCGTAGGTGGCCTTGGCCAGGCCTCCGAGGTGCCCTCGGGTGGCCATACTCCTGATGAAGACCCCGGCGTCCAGACTGTGTTGCTGCATCCGGATGCGATCAGCCAGGATCGCTCCCCCTGTAAACGGGCTGGTGGGGTCCACGGCAACAATCCCTACGGTCTTCCCACCCCGCCGGAACTCCTGGGTGAGCTGATCGGTGAGGGTACTCTTGCCACAGCCCGGAGGACCGGTGATCCCCACGATCAACCCCTGGCCTGTGAAGGCATAGAGCTGTTTCAAAGCCAGTGTTGCGTCTGGCGAATAATTCTCGATCAGCGACATCAGGCGGGCCATCGCCCGAACATCCCCTTGCCGCACCCTCTCAACGATCTCCACTTTTCATCCTGATGCGCTGCTCACGGTTCCCAATGTGCAGATAGCTCGCGCATATCCATTCTCACATATTTCAAGTAGATACAATTATATCCTTCAGAGTTCGCATTATATTCATAAACCGTTCTAAAAAGCCATTTCACGAGGTTTCATGATGGCGAGCCGAGAGGAGGCTCATGCTTCATGTCTTTCTGGGCCGCACATGGTTCCGGACGAAGTCAATAGCGACCGACGTTGGAGTCCCTGGGGTAAAGACTTCAGTGATCCCTGCCTCCTTCAACTTGGGGATATCGTCGTCCGGAATCGTTCCACCGCCGAATACCACCACGTCGTCCACCCCACGCTCCCGAAGAAGCTTTACGACGTGCGGGAACAGGTACATATGGGCTCCCGAAAGGCAGGAAAGACCGATGGCATCGACGTCCTCCTGGATCGCGGCACTCACAATCATTTCCGGTGTCTGCCGAAGCCCGGTATAGATTACTTCGAACCCGGCGTCTCGAAAGGCCCGAGCGATCACCTTGGCCCCGCGGTCATGGCCATCAAGCCCCGGCTTCGCAACCAACACACGAGTCTTCCGCTCCTCACCCATCATTGCCCTCACGCGTTTCGTACTTCACCTCTTGACAAAGCGCCCCAAACCCTGGATCACGCCCCCAGAATTCCTGGTCATTTGCTACCCCTGAACGATACTCTACCTGTAGCTCTGGCTCCTTTGACTCGCTTCCGAAAAGTGTGCCCCCCATGCTCTTGCCCCTATCGCGAACACAACCGACAATTTCTGTTTCGGTAGGCCGATCTTCCTGTTCGAAAAGGATCAATTGTGGCTCAAGTCTCCCGGCCACCCAGAGATCGAACCGGACCCCGTATGTCTTGCTCATAGTGTCACCTTCGCTCCCTTGACCGTTCTCATGAAACCCATTTCCGCCGAAGAACGTAGTGTCAATGATACCGCAGTCGCCGACGGGATCAAAGGATGGCCGGCTCAACGTATTCCCCCCATGCTTCCCGGAAGACCCCCATGATCTCTCCTAAGGTCGCGTAGGCCCGGACCGCATCCAGGATCTTCGGCATAAGAAGGTTTCGAGCCCAAGGATCGCTCCCATCACTTGCCCTTCGGAGAGCATCCAACGTTTGCTCGACCCGCCCGTAGTCCCTCTGTTTTTTCAAATGGTGAATCTTTTCTACCTGCCGATGGGCTGCCTCGTCCGGGTCGATCTGGAGTAGCGGGATCGGTCCGTCCGCCTCGGCGACGAATCGGTTTACCCCGACCACCACCTGCTCCCCTGCCTCGACCCCCTGCTGGTACCGATAGGAGGCGTCGGCGATCTCCTGCTGCGGGAAGCCCTTCTCAATCGCCCTGACCATCCCCCCCAGGTTGTCGATCTTTTGAATGTAGTCCCAGGCCGCTTCCTCCATCTCCCGAGTCAGGGTCTCGATAAAATAAGACCCCCCCACGGGGTCGATCGTTTGGGTTACTCCGGTTTCGTGGGCGATGATCTGCTGCGTCCGCAGAGCGATCGTAGCTGCCTTTTCCGTCGGAAGCGCCAGCGTTTCATCCAAGGCGTTGGTGTGGAGCGACTGCGCTCCACCCAGGACCGCGGCCAGGGCCTGAATCGCAACTCGCACGACGTTATTATAGGGTTGCTGGGCGGTCAGGGCGCATCCCGCCGTCTGTGCATGGGTTCGGAGCAGCCAGGATCGCGGATCCTTGGCGCCGTACCGCTCTCGCAACAATCTCGCCCAAATGCGCCTCGCGGCGCGAAACTTGGCAATTTCTTCAAAGAAATCATTGTGGACGTTAAAGAAGAAAGACAGCCGCGGTGCGAAGGCATCCACGTCGAGGCCCGCCTCCATGGTTGCTTCGACATATGCCATGCCGTCTGCCAAGGTAAAGGCCAGCTCCTGGATAGCCGTTGAACCTGCCTCCCGAATATGATACCCGCTGATGCTAACCGGATGCCACCGAGGGAGACACCGGGCCCCGAAGAGAATAGTATCTACCACAAGGCGCATAGAGGACCCGAGGGGGAAAACGTATTCCTTCTGCGCGGTAAATTCTTTGAGAATATCATTCTGGGTCGTTCCACCGATTCGGTCATAAGGTACACCCTGTTTCTCGCAGACAGCGATATACATTGCCCAGAGAATCGCTGCAGGCGAGTTGATGGTCATCGAGGTGGTCACGTCTCCCAGAGGAATGCCCTCGAAGAGCGTCTCCATATCTGCCAGGGTGTCAATCGCCACCCCGCACTTCCCCACCTCTCCTCGTGACATCGGATGGTCGGAGTCGTACCCCATCAGCGTCGGCAGATCAAAGGCCACCGACAGACCTGTCTGTGCCTGTTCCAAGAGATACTTGAATCGTTGATTCGTCTCCTCGGCGGTGCCATAGCCAGCAAACATCCGCATGGTCCAGACCCTGCCGCGATACATCGTGGGATAGACGCCGCGGGTGAACGGATACAGGCCCGAGAAACCGAGCTCCCGGATATAGTCGAAATCAGTGAGGTCGCAAGGCGTATAAAGCCGTCGCACGGGGTGCCCAGAGACCGTGTTGAACTCCTGCGCTCGCTCGGGTGACTTCTCCAACGCGGGATGGAGTGTCTCCTCCTCCCATGTCTTTGCCGCCCCCTCGATCTGCTTTAATTTATCCTTAGGCATCGTCGGATCTCATTCTCGACCATATCAATCTGCGATGTCCGCACCTGGGGGTGACAGTCAGTGATCAACGACTTTCGCAATCTCCTCCGGAACCGGGCCCGGGAAGAGTTCCGGATGCACAAGATGAGCCAGGATCTCTAGACCCTCCACCAGACGTGGTCCCGATCGGCTGTAATAAGCATGGCCGTCCACGGCAATCACCCTTCCCTTCTGAACGGCCGGCAGACCCTCCCAGCCTGGAAGCCTCGTGAGGAGATGGATCTCCTCAAGGACCCGATCCACAGCAAACCCGCAAGGCATGAGGACGAGGATCTCGGGGACAGAGGCGAGGATGTGTTCCCACGCAATCCGTCGGGCAGGAGTGCCCAGATTCCCCAGCGGCTCCTTCCCCCCGGCCAGGTCTACCATCTCGGGGATCCAGTGTCCAGAGGCCATTAGCGGGTCAAGCCACTCCAGGCACACGACCGTGGGCCGAGGGGTTGTCTT
This sequence comes from Candidatus Methylomirabilota bacterium, assembly GCA_027293415.1. Classification (NCBI taxonomy): domain Bacteria; phylum Methylomirabilota (SeqCode); species Candidatus Methylomirabilota bacterium. The sequence continues at coordinate 24,227 of JAPUFX010000053.1, read as the reverse complement.
CGCGGTCCGGGTCACAACAGTTTCGATTCTTTTCTGTAATGACCTGACAACGTCCTCCGCCTCCCTGAGGCGCCCGGTGGCCTCCCCTACCCGTTCGACATCCTTGAGTACATCTCCGAGAGACTTAGGATCTAGCGAAAGGACCTCCGGTTTCCGCGAAAGTTTCGTTACCGCCTCCAGCACATCTTGGTAGGGGGCGGCACAGACGTCGCAAAGCTCCTGGGTCAGGATAAGGTCAGGATCAGCCGCTTGTAGCGCCTCAAGATCGATTTGATAGATCCTTTCTCCCCGCTCCAGTGCATCCCGGACACGTCCATCGATCTCTTGGCTACTGAGCCCAAAACCTTCAAAAGCAAGTCTGATGATCTTTCGCTTGTCGAGGGCAGCGAGAGGGAAGTCGCACTCATGGCTCACCCCCGTGAGCTGATCTCCCAGCCCCAACAGATATACAATCTCTGTCGCACTGGGCAACAAAGACACGACACGCATTGCCCCACCTCGGGTGGGAGTTCACGGTTCAGCCTTCATGGTTCAGGGATGAACGCCGCTTAATGTCGAGTTGGTGGTTCTGAACCCTGAACTCTCAACTCTGAACCGTCATAGTGCGCGGGCCACCAGCTCAGCCAGATCGTAGGCTTTCACCGTCTGACTCTTCCCGCGCACGGTGATTCCGTCGGTCATCATCGTCAGACAAAAGGGGCAGGCGGTCGCCACGACGGACGCCCCGGTCGTCAAGAACTCATCTGTTCTCTCGAGGTTCATGCGTTTGCCAATCCGCTCCTCGACCCACATCAATCCCCCGCCGGCACCACAGCAAAACCCCTTCTCTCGACACCTGGGCATCTCGACCTGATGAAAGCCCGGAAAATAACCAATCACTTCCCGGGGATCATCGTAGATCCCATTGTGGCGCCCCAGGTAACAGGGATCATGAAAGCTCACGGTCCCGCTGAATCGCTTTTGGATGGCCAAGTGCCCATCCCGCAGGAGCTGGGCCAGGAATTGGCTGTGATGGACCACCTCGAATTCCCCACCAAACTGGGGATACTCGTGCTTCAGCGTGTTGAAGCAGTGTGGACAGGCGGTCACAATTTTTTTCACTTGGTACCGGTTCAAGGTCGTAATGTTTTCCTGGGCCAGGAGTTGAAAAAGATACTCATTGCCGATCCGCCTGGCCGGATCTCCCGTGCAGCGCTCTTCATTGCCCAGGATAGCGAACTCCACCCCAGCCGCTTCCAGTACCTGCACCATGGCCCGACTTACCTGTTGGCCGCGTTCATCAAAAGCGCCCGCGCAGCCGACCCAGTACAGGAGATCTACTTCCTTGAGTTTCGCCGCTTCGGGGATCCGGAGTCCCTTGGCCCAATCGGCCCGACCGGCACTCACTCCTTTATACGGATGCCCTCGAGTCTCCAGGCTCCTGAGTGCCTCCTGCATCTGCTCTGGAAACCTCGCCTCTTCCATCACGAGGTGACGGCGCATGTCCAGAATCTTGGGAATGGGCTCGATATAGACGGGACAGGCTTCATGGCACGCCCCGCACGTGGTACAGGCCCAGAGAACATCCTCGGTGATCACCTCGCCGACCATTCGCCGGGTCTCGTCGCCGCGGTGTACTTTGGTCAAATGGTCCCGAAGATCGAGGATCACCCCTTTGGGGGTCAGGGGTTTCCCAGTGGTCCATGCAGGACAGACATCCTGGCATCGCCCGCACTCGGTGCACGCGTACAGATCCAAGAGCGCCTTCTTCGTGAAGTCCCTGATGGTCGAGGCCCCCAGCCGTTCTTCCTCCACCGCCAATGGGCTGAGCACGCCTGAGGGTTGCGGGTTACGGAGAAAGACGTTGACCGGGGCCGTCAACAGATGAAACACGCCCGTATACGGAATGGCAGCGATGAAGCCAAAGGAGAGTGCAGCGTGCACCCACCAAAGGACCTGATGAAACGCTTCCGCATACCCCGCCCCGACTCCGCGGAAGAGAAGCGCCGAAACCCACCCTCCGGGCGACCAGGGACCCCATGGGTCGCCGGTTGCTGCGATCCGGAGCCCTTCCACAAGGAATCCGGTCAACAGGACACCCAAGAAAAGAATAAGGAGCCAGCCGAAACGATCGGGCCCCCGGGGCTCCATCAGGCGGGCTGGAGGGCGAACGAATCGCCGGATGATAGCCATCAGCGTTCCAAGGACGGCCGCGAGGCCGAAGAGATCGACAGTGAATGACATGAAATAGAGATAGAAGGAACCCTGGAGGACCGGGAGACCAAAGTAATCCTGGAAAGCAACCAAGGTGGTGGCGATGAGGAGGACGAGAAATCCCCAGGAGAGGGTGAGATGCATGAGGCCAGCGTATTTCTCCTGGGCGATCCGCCGCTGCAAGAGGCCTTGGTTGGTGAGCGCCTTGAGGCGCGCTTTCAGCTCACCGAGCCGCACCTCTCCCTTGCCGAGTAGGAGGGCGCCCCAGGCTTTGTAGCAACCGTACAGGAAGATGGCGAGAAAAGGCAGGAAGAGGATATAGAGCAACAGGTGCTCTGAAATGTTCCAGTAGATTTCCCTGGCCGGCACCTGGTCCATGCCTCATCCTCCCACGAGTTCTCGACACTTGGCAATCAAGGGAGGAAGGATTGCCTTGTAGTCACCCACGATTCCGAGGTGAGCAACCTTAAAGATAGAGGCCTCTGGATCTGTGTTGATGGCGACAATGGTCTTGGCGCCACTGATCCCGGCCACATGTTGGGTAGCCCCAGAAATCCCAACAGCAATATACAGGTCCGGGCTGACCGTCTTTCCTGTCTGCCCCACCTGCATTGAGGAGGGAACCCATCCGGCATCGGTGGCAGCCCGTGACGACCCCACCGCTCCCTTGAGAACACGGGCAAGCTCCACCAACAAGTCGAATCCCTCGGGGCCTCCGAGCCCCCGGCCACCAGAGATCACCACCTGGGCGTCCTCGAGTTTCACACCTGTGGTCTCCTCCTGGACACGTTCCACCAACCGGGTTCGTGCCTGCGCACCGTCGAGGGGAGCCTCTACCGGGATCTCGGTTCCTGTCCTGTCGCCCGCTCGGGCAGCCGGATCAAAGGTCCGAGGCTTCAGTGTTGCGACCACGGGAAAGGCCTTCGGAACGATAGCGGCTATGGCCTTGCCTCCATAGGTCTGGCGAGTAAAGCGCAGACTTTTTTCTGAAGCGTGTACGTCGATATCTATCACTTCTGTGACAATTCCTGTCTGGAGGCGGAAGGCCAGGCGACCGGCGAGGTCTCGCCCCAAGGAATCCCCAGGCAGGAGGATGACCCGGGGTTCAGCCGTCCGGCCGATCCGTTCCAGGGCCAGCAAATGTAAATCAGCCTGGTATTCTTTCAGCAGGGGATGATCGACCCGATAGACAGTTTCCACCCCATAGGCGTACAAGAGAGCCGCATCCCCCTGGCCCAGAAGGCCGGCAGTGACAGGCTCCTCCAGCCCCGCAGCGATTTTTTGGGCACCGCCCAAGAGTTCGAGGGTTGAACGGGAGGGAACTCCATTCTCCACTTTGGCAAACACAAAGATTCCGCCCATGGCTCAAATCACCTTTTTCTCTCGGAGTTTCGTGATCAACGACGCGACTTGCTCCCCTGGCTCTCCTTCGAGGAACTCACAGCGAGACTCTCGCATCGGCAGGGTAAGCTCCTGGATCTCAACTCGGGTGACCGCGTTCCCGACATGTCCCGTATCGAGACCAATATCACTGAGAGACCATGTCGAGATTGGCCTCCGGGAGGCAGTCATGATGTTCTTGACCTTCGGATATCTGGGGACATTCGATTCGTGACTGAGGATGGTGAGCAACAGGGGTGGCGTAACCTCCCAAATCTCGTAACCCTCCTCCACCACCCGCTGGGCTCGCACGTGACCGTTATGTTTCTCCGCCCGGGCAACATAGGTAACACAGGGGATTCCAAGCGCTTCCGCCAGAATGGGGCCAATGATCCTATCGGCCCAGTCTCCGGACTCGCAACCACAGAGGACCAGATCTGGTGGCCCTAGCTTCTGAATCCCTTGAGCCAATGCGGCAGCAATCCCAAAGGCATCGGATCCCTCAAGGGCAGGATCGCTGATCAAGGCGGCCTCGTCCGCACCCATGGCCACCCCTTTGCGGAGGGCGCTGACTGCCGAAGACTGCCCGACGCTGAGCACTGTCACATGGCCAGCAGCTTGGTCTTTGAGCTGCAGCGCGAGCTCAAGGGCATTTTCATCGTAAGGGCTGATGACGAGCGGATGACCATTTGGTTGCTGTCGCTTTGACCCTGGATCAATTTTAAATTGACTGCTGGGAAGCTCGGGATCGATGATCTGTTTGAGACACACAACGATGCGCATCACTTCCCCCCAGGTGCGTGTCGGTAAGGATCCGCCGTCGCGTGGCGGCGTGGGAATCTCGAAAGTGGGCTATCCTCCGTGGGGCCCGAAACAAACACGCCTTTCCCCCCACTTAGAAAGAAACCACCCGTCGGGAGGCCCAAGTCTAACACGGCCGGTCACTTTCTGACAACCGTCTCCCGACATCCTCCGTCGGGAAACGTTAGCAGGCGCGGGACTTTTTTGTCGGCAGGTCGGCAGTGTAGGATGGCATGCACGGTCGCGAGGACATAAAAAAAGGGCCATCGAGGCCCATGATTGTATCAATGCACCATGTGCGTGGGTCTTGCGCTACTGACAACGCTTATGCTACGCTGAGCGCCGCTCCTTGCTTTGTTTCCGTGTCTTCCCCGGATTCTTTGCCACCGACGGCACGGGTTTCTCGCATTTGCTGCACAAACCGTAGAGCTGCTCGCGCTTCGTCAAAGCCCCACCGCAGCCGTCACACTGATGGATGTTAAAACCGTTTTCATTCTCCGTCATGTCTCCTCCGCAAGCCATATATCGGCTCCCTCTCCCCGATGAACTGTTCAATGGCTGCACGTGAGGCAGGTCCATATCAGAGACGGCAGCCACGTTCCTAGCTCTGATAAGGTATATCGGCAAAAATTCGATTATCTTTACACGCCTCTTGACACGCGCCGCCCACAACGACCAGTTTGCCCCCGGCCTTCAGATGCAACCCGTGTGCCGGTCAGTTACAATTACGCTTTTTGAAAGCAAAACGCCCTCCCAGGCTGTATGGCGCCCGGGAGGGCGTCCCGTCTTATGGTGGGTCAGGGATTATATGCGAGGCAGCTTGGGGGGATTACCTCCCCCCAGCAATGGCTGGGACGATAGAGATTTGATCTCCAGGCTTGAGCGGTGTCGCGGTTCCTTGGAGGAACCGGATGTCCTCGTCGTTTACATAAATATTGATGAAGCGGCGGATGTCCTGCCCATCGCAAAGCCGCTCTTTTAATCCCTTGTACTTGTCTTCCAGGTTTTCTATGAGCTCCTGAACAGAGCTCCCCTCTTCCTGAACCTCAGCCTGGCCCTTCGTCAGGCTTCGGAGCGGTGTCGGAATGCGGACGAGGACGCTCATGGTTTCCTCCACACGTTATCCCTGAATGTTGGGTGGGGCCTGAGAAATGAATTCTGCCTCCAGATCCGGCCGTTCCGCAATCGCCTCATCGAAGGATTTCAACGACGGCTTGATGGAAACGGTGGGCCTGAGGGCGTTAAAGACCACTTCCTGCGTCTTGAGGCCGTTTCCAGTGATGGAAAGCACAATGCTCTCGTCATGGGAAATAACCCCCGTATCGATCAATCGCTTGGCCGCAGCCACCGTGACCCCGCCCGCGGTCTCCGTAAAGATTCCCTCGGTCTCGGCGAGAAGCTTCATCCCATCGACGATCTCTTCGTCGCTGGCATCGGCCGCATACCCGCTGCTCTCCTCGACTGCCTTGAAGGCATAGTATCCATCCGCGGGGTTGCCAATGGCTAACGACTTACAAATCGTGTCAGGCCGCACGGGCCGAATGGTGTCACACCTGTTGCGAATAGCCGTCACGATCGGATTGCACCCAGCCGCTTGTGCTACGTGCATCCGGGTGTGACATTCCGGGATCAGTCCCAACAGGCAAAACTCCTTCAGCCCTTTCCAAATTTTCGTGACCAGCGAACCGCCGGCGGAAGGGACAATGATGTGTCGCGGAGCATGCCAGCCCAGCTGCTCGGCAATCTCATAGCCGAATGTTTTGGAACCCTCTGCGTAATACGGCCGGATATTGATGTTCACGAAAGCCCAACCATATCTGTCGGCTATCTCGCTGCACAGCCGGTTGACTTCATCGTAGTTCCCATCGACTTCCACCAAAATGGGACCGTAAATCAATGTCCCAACGATCTTCCCCTGCTCCAGGCCGGCCGGGACAAAGATAAAACTCTTGAGACCCGCTTCCGCCGCATGGGCAGCAACAGAGTTGGCGAGGTTCCCGGTCGAGGCGCATGACACGACGTCAAAACCAAATTCCATTGCCTTGGTCACGGCGACCGAGACGACACGGTCCTTAAAAGAGAGGGACGGGTGGCAGACCGCATCGTTTTTGATGTAGACTTCCTGTGCCCCAAGGGCTTTTTCGAGGTGTCTTGCCCGGATCAAGGGGGTCATGCCGCAGTGCTCTCCGACTGGCACCTCCTGCTCGATCGGAAGCAAATCGCGATACCTCCACATAGTCGGTGGGCCGGCCTCGATCCGCTTGCGGCTGACTACCTTCTTCAGACTGGCGTAATCGTAGTCAACCTCCAACGGCCCAAAGCAGAACTCACAGACATGCAGAGGCTTGGCCGGATAGGGACGGCCGCACTCACGGCACTGTAGCCCCTTGATTTTCACCATCGAACCCTCCTCGCATGGACCTGGCGGACAGATCCAGCGCCGTTATCATTCCTCCCGAACTTCCTCAACCGTAATTCCGCGGTCAACGAGGTAAGTTATCCCTCTCTCGAGGTCTTCCTCCCGTCCCTGAAAGTCCAAAATCACCTCACCAGTGGTATCGGTGACCTGGGCCTTTCGAATGTTGGGAACCAGGTTGCACTCCTTCGAAACCCGGTAGATGACCGGTTCCTTGATCAAGTCCGAAGGAAACGTCAGAGAGAGACGCCGCGTCGCCATACCCCTTACAATCCCAAAAAAAACCCCTTCTCCGTATGAGAAGGGGTTGCATAACCGCTACGCATCCACCCTCTCATCTCTCACCCCGATGCGCAAGATCGGAGGTGCAGGAGTTAGCACATCTCCCGCCGTCCATAACGGCGGGCCGTTGCCGCGGCTTCGTCGGGCCAGTCCCTCAGCCGCTCTTGATGAGAAGTGAAGTTCTATTCAATCAACCATTAATAACAGCAAAAGGGGCCGATGCTGTCAAGCGAAATCTCACTGGACGACGTCCTGCTCGATCGGGTCCACATGGACGCCCTGTTCCTCCAGCCATCGTATGCCGCTCTGCAGCCCCTTTTCATCTCCCTCCAACTCCGCCATAAGCCACCCAATCCCCTCGGTGAAGTCCGCCTGACGGATGTTGAAGACGAGATCGAACTGCTGACTCATCTTCCACAACAGTGGTTCGTTCATGAGCTTTCCGGGAAAAGTGAGATGTACTCGTCTTCGCGCCAAAGTTGCCTCCGCGCTGGAAAACGCAGATGCATTGTACCGAAAATTTTTCGCCCTCACAAGCCTAGGCAGACTCCGGTTGGATCAGCTTGGCGAGGACCGCCTCGTGCCCCTGCGTTTGGGTCACTGCAGTCTCGCGAACGCACCTGCCTTCCTCAAACCATCTGAGGCGGTTTCGAACCCTTACCACCTCTCCGACGACGATGATACCGGGTGACCGCATCCCCCTCGCCCTTTCTCGAATGTCTCGCAGCGTGCCCGTGACGGTCTTTTGCCGGGGCAAGGTCCCCCACTGTATCACCGCGACGGGAGTCTCTGGGTCGCGCCCTTCCTCAACGAGCCTCGCCACAATCAGGGACAGCCGACTGACTCCCATGAGAAAGACTATGGTCCCCATCCCGGCGACGGCTTTCCAGTCGATTCCTGAGGCCTCCTTCGTCAGGTTTTCGTTCCCGGTCACAAACGCCACCGTGGAGGCCAAGTCTCGGTGTGTGAGGGGAATCCCGGCATAACTTGGGACGGCGATAGCCGAGGTGACTCCCGGCACGACCTCGAAGTGAATCCCTGCCTCGGCAAGTGCTTCCGCCTCCTCCCCTCCGCGGCTGAAAATAAATGGATCCCCCCCTTTGAGACGGACGACCACCTTGCCTTCCCTGGCCCGCTCGATCAAGAGGCGATTAATCTCCTCCTGGGACAGCCTCTGGTACGACCCCGGCTTCCCAACATGGATTCGGTCTGCCTCGGGGCGGCAGTTCGTCAGGAGAGATTCGTTCACCAAATAATCGTAGACGACCACGTCCGCTTCTTCGAGGCAAAGCTTTCCTTTGAGGGTCAGGAGGCCCGGTTCGCCTGGCCCTGCCCCGACCAGAGAGACCCGTCCACCTCTCCTCAAGGGCACACCCCAACCGTTCCCCGCGTGAAGACACGCTCTTCCCTGCCCGGAGTGATCTATTCGCTCGGCAAGTCGCTGGAGCATTTCGCTCCCCCGCCGCGCAAGCTTCGAGCAATTGAGACGGGCGACGACGCCAGCAAGAAACGTGACCATTGATCCAATCATCGCTGCTTCTCCCTAATATCCTTCCCGAATTCCCCGACATTTCCTCGCAACAAAGGCAGGTCCATCGAGGCTGTCAGGAGGCGGGAAAGTCGAAGGTCAGATACGGTACTGATCCGTATTGGCCCATTGGAGCAGCACTTCCGCCACTTCTTGCCGCGTGTATTCGGAAGGGGGGAGTTCGATCCGGTGCAACATCTCTCGGACCTTGGTCCCCGAAAGGCTTACTCGCTCCTGAGGACCGTGCGGACAGGTCTTGGTGGTGGCCATTCCCTGGCAACTTCGACAATAAAAGGCGTGGTCAAAAAAGAGGGGAGTAATCCCCAGCTCCTCCTGGGCGAAGTCCCGAAAGATCAGATGGGCGTCAAAGGTGCCGTAATAATTCCCCACGCCGGCATGATCTCGGCCGACGATGAAATGGGTACACCCGTAATTTTTCCGAATCAACGCATGAAAAATAGCTTCTCGCGGGCCGGCATAGCGCATGGCCGCCGGAAGGACCGCCAGGATGACACGATCTTTGGGATAATACCCTTCCAAAAGCACCTCGTAACAGCGCAGCCGGGTTTCTGCGGGAATGTCATCCTGCTTCGTCTCCCCAACTAACGGATGCAGGAGGAGGCCATCCACGACCTCCAGGGCACACTTCTGGATGTATTCGTGGGCCCGGTGGACGGGGTTTCGCGTCTGGAAGCCCACGACGGTTCGCCAACCCTTGTTGTTGAATGCCTGCCGGGTCTCTGCGGGGGTCAGGTGGTAGGGGGCGTACTCCTGATTGTCAGGAGGCTCCAAGAGTCGAATTGGTCCGGCCAGGAGCACATCGCCCTGGGCATAGAGGGCCCGGACTCCCGGATGGGCCTCTTCGGTAGTTCGGTATACCTCCTGGGCCTCCCGCTTTTTATCATAAGAGAATTTATCTCGAAGCTCTAGCAAGCCCAGAAGATCCCCATGGTCATCGACAAGGGCGATCTCCTCGCCCACGCGAGCAGAGGCGGCCTCGGCCTCCCTGACGGCTAACGCAACCGGGATGGACCAGGGGAGCCCACTTGCCAGACGCGCCTCGTCCACTACTCGCTCGTAGTCGGCCTGACCCATGAACCCGTCGAGCGGACTCATAGCCCCGATCCCGATCAACTCCAGATCCGAGATCTGTCGCCGATTCAGGTGCACCTGCGTTAAGTCCCTCGCCCGGCGTCGCGCCTCCTGTCGCTCCTCCGGCGGGATGAGCCGATCAACCAGTTCCCCTCCATGCGGCGTAATAGTACTCATGCGACTCCTCGCCCCCTCACGCAGTGGACTGGCCCGTCTCCACCGGTGTGACGTGCAGACCACATTCCTTACTCTCTGGATTTTCCCACCACCACCGTCCGGCCCGGACATCCTCCCCCGGCTTGATCGCACGCGTGCACGGGGCACACCCGATGCTCGGATATCCTAAGTCGTGCAGTGCGTTGTATGGGACATCATGGGTCCGAATGTAGTCCCAGACATAGCCTTCCGAACAGTCAGCCAAAGGATTGATCTTAATGATTCCATGACTGTGATCAAACTCAACCCTCCGGAGCGCGGTCCGGGTCACCGCCTGTTCTCGTCGAAGCCCGGTGATCCACGCATCGCGATCCTTGAGGGCGCGTGCCAGCGGCTCCACCTTGCGTATCCCGCAGCAAAACTTCCGCTCCTCCACGCTCTGCCGGAAGGAATAAAATCCCTTCTCGCGCTCCAGGGCCTCCACCGCCTCCCGGTTCGGGAAAAAACTCTCAATGGCAATGCCGTACTTTTCCCGGACCACCTCCATACTGGCGTAGGTCTCTTCATGGAGCCGGCCAGTATCGAGGGTAAAGACCCGGACGCCGGGATTTATCCTCCAGGCGATGTCCAAAATGACCATGTCTTCCGCCTGCAGGCTGGACGCCATGGCGATGCGGGGGTGAAAGTGCTCAAGGGCCCACTGGATGACCACCTCGGGACCTTTCCCCTCAAAGCGAGTCGCCAGTTCTTCCACCGCTACCTCATCCAGTCGATTCTTCGTCTCCATGTGTCCCCCCTTTCGGTTTTGATTACAGACCGATTCCTGGCCGCTCGGTTATCCACCCGCAATTGACTCAGGTTGAATCCTGGCCAGAGCCCTTTTTCGCGGGCGCGAGTGGTCTTGCGCCAGATAATCAACCGTAGCCTTCACCATGGGTCCCAACTTGTAGACATCCGGCATGACATCCACCTGAACCTCGTTCTCCTCAATGCTCCTCCGCGTGGGCGGTCCGACGGCAACAACGATAACCTCCTCGTTCAGGGACCTCCGAAGATCGATGTCTCGCCCGTGGGCTTCTGCAAACCGAAAGAGGTTTCTGGCCGATGGGGGACTGGTAAACGTGATGATATGAATCATGCCCCTCACCAGATCGTTGATAAGCTCAACCATCTTGCCTTCACCGGGGGGGATATACTTAAACCCCACAGCCTCTAAGAGATCAGCACCCCGTTTTCCCAGGTCCAACGAGTATGTGTATGCCATCGCCTCAAAGACTTTGGCTCCTTTTCTTTCCAGGACCTCACGGAGCATCGGATGGGAGTCCCCATGCCAGAGCAGGGCGACGCCTTTGCCGCTGACGTCGAGTTTGGCCATCTCGGCGGCAATACCTTCCGACGTATTGTCGGATGGCACCATGGTCACCCTGACCCCGGACTTTTCTAATACCTTCTGTGGTTTCTGGCTCCTAGCGACGACACTCGTGCGGTTCAGCACGTCGACTACCTCGCGCTCCAAACCGAGTTGCTGCGCTGTCGACATCAATCGATAGACGCCGGGGCCCGTCATGAAGATCGCATAGTCAAATTCTCCGTCGACGATCCTGCGGACCAACTCTTCTGTTTGACGGTCCACGTCCTCCTGGACTTCGATCCCCACCGTTGGAGCCACATACGGAACTCCGCCGGAGTTCGTGATGAGCTGGGCGAGTTCCGAGGCTCGCCTGCTTCCGGTGACCGCCACTGTCAGACCCTTCAGTCCCATCAATCGACCTTGTCTACACCGCGCACTCACCAACCCCAGTTTTGAGCTCGAAGGCCTTCTCCTCGCCCCAATCCTGGAACCCGTCCGGGGCTTCTTCATAGCTGGGTATCTCGGTGAACTCCGCCAGGTTTTGCACCACCTGCTTCGGTCCGAAACGCTCCAGAAATGGGAAGAGGCTCTCGCCGTTTGTCCGGTTCGCCTTATAAATCTCCAGGAGCCTGTCGATGGCATTGGGAATGTTCTTCGCTGGGAGCCGTAGCGTGGGCTGGCCGAATCGGGCGGTGCTATCTCCCCACACGCCTCCAAGGAACATCTGGTAGGTCGGAGCCTGACGCCCGCCGAATTTCTTCGAACCGCCGTAAAATCCGATGGTCGCGATGTGATGCTGACCGCAGGAGTTCGGGCAGCCCGAGATCTTAATCCGTCCACCCACTTCCTCTGCCAGATCCGGGTGCTTCTCCTCCACCATCCGACCTATGGCCAACGCGAGCCCCCGGGAAGACGTAATCCCGAGCTGGCAGGTGTCTGCACCGGGACAGGCCGTAACATCCATAAGTCGATCGGCACCGGACCGGGCCAGATCTGCACGACGAAGGACTCGGTACATCGGCACCAGGGCCTCCTCCGGAATCCACCGAAGGAGAAAATTCTGTTGGTTTGTGGTCCTGACGGTGCTGTCGCCAAACTCGCGAGCACAAAAGGCCAGGAGCCGAAGCTGCAGAGGCGTGAAGTCGCCGAGCTCCAAACGGACCGTGACCATTACGTAGCCGGGCTGCTTTTGGGGCCGGACGTTGCTACGCCGCCACAACTCGTAGGCGGGGTCTTGCAGACCCGAGATGGACACTGGGGTGGATCTTGGGGCCGGGGGACCTTCTTCCCGGATGACAATTGGGGGGAACTTTCCGCCCATAGTTGACTTGAGGCCAGTCCGCTCTTTAAAAACCAGGTTCCGGAACTTTTCCAGACCGAATTCGTGCAGCACAAACTTCATCCGGGCCCTGCTCCGGTTCTCTCGGTTCCCAAATCGGTCAAACACCCTGACAATGGCGCCCACCGTCGCCAGCAGATCGTCCGCTGGAGTGAACTCTTCGAGGACTTGGGCATGGTGTGGCACGGGACCGAGCCCCCCAGCCACGATCAACCGAAAGCCTCGGTGGCTTACCCCGTTCTCCTGATGCAGCACGGCCCGTCCGCCGATGTCATGGATGGCTGTAATTCCCTCGTCGTCCGGGCAGCCCGAGAAGGCGATCTTGAATTTGCGGGGGAGATTCTGGTTCATGGGGTTGCGCAGGAGGAAGCGGGCCTCGGCATACGGCGTCACGTCGAACACCTCGCGCGGGCAGACGCCCGAGCAGGCTCCTGCGGTGACATTCCGCACCGTATTGCCGCAGGCCTCCCGCGTGGTCAATCCCACCTTTTCCAGGTGGCCCAAGAACTCCGTTGCCTCAGCCAGCTTGACAAAGTGAAACTGGACATTTTGACGCGTCGTGACATGACCGATACGACGAGGGGTCCGCTGGGCGAGGTCGGCTAACGCCTCCAATTGTTCGGCGCTCAGGCCTCCCCATGGGATCTTGACCCGGACCATCTGGACGTCTTGTTGGCGTTGACCGTAGACCCCGTGCTGGAGGCGGAAGCGTTGAAACTCCTGCTCCGATATCTGCTTCGCCCAGAAACGCTGCACAAATTCGTCAAAGGTGTCGATTTCCTCCTGCTGGGCATAGGAGGGACGAATAGCCAGCGGCTTATCTTCTATAGTGATGGTCGCCTTTTTGGCGTCCCGATTTTCCAACTGCTGCATTCTCCATCCTCCCTTCCGGACGTTCGCATGTCCGTTTAAGGGTGGCAGTCAGGTGAACAGTCCTTACCACATAATTCCGACCACGATCAGGATCCCCACCATCGTGACCACACCGCCGAGGAGCTTTCGCATCCCGGCTGCCGAAAACCGATTGGCCGTCCGGACCCCGAGATATACCCCCAAGCCCCCTGCGATCAGAAGCGGCAGAAAGACCCCAACGGGGAAAGCCCCCGCCTGAAAGGTATACGAGCCGGTCGCGGCCGAGGCCACCAGTGACCGAGCTAGCAGTGATGAGCCCACCACGGTGTGGGGGGGAATGCCTGTCCACATCAGCAATACAACACCGATCGTCCCCCAACCCGAGCCGAACGCACCGGCGGATAATCCGGCCACTACCCCGATTCCGAAAAGGATCGCCCGCCTGTCGTTCCATTTCACGGCTTCATAATTGTTTTGCGACCCGTTCCCATTTTTCCTGAGAAGCGTCAGAATACCGATACTCAGAGTTGTAACGCCAATCAAAAGCCGAAGGGTTTGTGTTGGGAGCGCAGGGCTCAGTAAACTCCCCAGGAAGGCGCCTCCCACACCTCCGAACACCAGCGGGAGGAGGGGAGCTACCCGTGATCGGTCATAGCGCCAATGGGTCACGCCGCCGAACAGACTGAGTAAGATGGATGCCGCCAGAGACGCGTTGATCGCGACCAAGGGCTCGACTCCGACGAGAATCAGCAAGGGGACGCTCAAGGCTCCCCACGCCGCGGCAGAAATCCCCATGACCCAGCCCGACGCTAATCCTACGAAGGCAATTGCCGGTACCGAAACAATCACGAGATCATCCTTCCTCGAGCAGAACCAAAATTCCTCGGCGGCGCCGATGACGGTGGAGTTACCCCGTGGGCAAGAAGATCTCCTGGGGACGCCGTCCCCTGATTTTCTCGACCAGCACCCGCAGGGCCTCCTCAACACTCTCGCCGAAGACCGTGAGATCCGGTTTCGGGACACGTTCCGGGTGATCAGGTCGCGCCACGCAGCGCCTCGACGGGTCCTCCACCTCGCCGAGGCTCTCTTCCACAATAAGTTCAATGGTACCCAAGGTGCATGCTACGGCCCTTTGATACCGAAAGCGATGGATGCGAGCAAGGCGTTCGCCAGAGATGAGAATATCCTGCGCCGGCATTTTTGGCACCGCCGGTGCTTCCGCGACCACCGACTCACTCACCTCACCTGTCTCCAGCGCATATCCCTCCGCCTGCCAGCGCTCCAGCCCCCCTTCGAGGTTATAGACCTCCTCAACCCCAATCGCTGCTGCCGCCTCACAAGCGACTGCACTCCGAAGCCCTTCTGAACACACAAGGAGAACCGGCCCCTTCTTCAGGACGTCTCGCGGGGCCTTGAGGAGCATGCCCATAGGAAAGAGAACCGAGCCCGCGATCCGCATCTCGGCGTACTCCTGGGGTTCCCGGACATCCACGACCTGGACCCCTTTCTCTATCAATGCCTTGGCTTCCGCCGGGCCAGTCCTTGCAAAAGGCTCATCCGATTGGGGCTGTGTCACCTTTCCGCTCCCTATTTCTCAATGGGGACATGAACCAGGCTGCCGTACTCGGTCCATGACCCGTCGTAATTCAACACCTTGGGGTAGCCCAATAGATATTTCAGGACAAACCAGGTGTGTGAGGAGCGCTCACCAATCCGGCAGTAAGCGATGATCTCTTTGTCCGGCACGATCCCCTTCCCCTGGTACAGCTGCTTGAGATCCTCTGCACTCTTGAAGGTGCCGTCTTCCCGGACCGCCTGGCTCCAGGGAATATTCGCCGCCCCCGGAATATGGCCCCCCCGTTGCGCCCCCTCCTGCGGCAGGTTCTCGGGCGCCAAGATCTCGCCGCTGAACTCCTTCGGCGAGCGCACGTCCACCAGACCCAGGCCCGCCTTGCCTACCGCGTCAATGACCTCCTGCCGCACGATCCGGATGCTTTTGTCCGGGTCCTTCGCCTTGTAGGTCGTCGCCGGGTGCCTCGGGGTCTCCTTGGTCATCGGCCGCCCCTCGGCAATCCATTTCGCCCGCCCCCCGTTCATCATCCGGGCATCCGCATGGCCGTAATATTTCAGGAGCCAGAACGCATAGGTGGCAAACCAGTTATTGTTGTCCCCGTACAAGATTGCGATCGTGTCGTTGGCAATCCCCGACCTGCTGAGCAGCTTGCCCAGGGTCGCTTGGTGGGCGATATCCCGTTCCAGGGTCTCCTCCAGGTCGGCCTTCCAGTTCCAGCCCACGGCGCCGGGGATGTGCCCCTCACCATAGGCGGCCGTGTCGACGTCAACTTCCACCAGCCGGATTTTGGGGTCCTTCAGGTTGTCTGCAACCCACTGGGTTTCCACCAGTACCTCAGGATGTGCATAAGCCGCCATGATTGCCTCTCCCCTTTATCATTGGTAGGTACGTTGCTTAATTTAACTCAAGACGACAATCCCGATTGAATTACTCAGGTTTTTTCAATATAAAAAACGCCATCTTCCTAGGCGATCATCACCTCCTCCTCTGTGATGTTCCCATCATTAATTCGAAAAGCCCGAATCACCGGTTCACTCGGCCTCTCGAGGGAAACGATGAAGTACAGGGCTTCAGGGTAGAACGCAAGTTCCACATCCGTTTTTGACGGATAGGCCTCCGTGTGGGTATGCGAGTGGTAGATCCCCAGGAGCTCCCACCCCTTTTCATCGAGCTCTCGCATCACCCGGAGCTGATCCTTCGGGTCGAGGTAGTATCGGTACGCGCTCTTCTCGGCACTATCACATCGGTACAGCTGCAGGATCGTGCCATTTTCCCCAGCCAGAAGACCGCAACACTCGTTGGGCGCCTCAGCCCGTGCGTGATCGATGATCTCTGAAGCAAATCGCTTTTCGAGCTTAAACATCTCCGCTCTCGACTCTCAGCACTCGTCGCTTACGACTACCACCAGATGTGGCTGTAAACATCCTCTCCCAGATCGGGCAGTTCCTTGGCCCACACACCCAAGCTGACATACTTCCCACCACCATCAGCGAGCAGACACACAATATTTCCCCGCTCCATTTTATGCGCCGTCCGGATGGCGCAGTGGATCACGGCACCCGAAGAGACCCCGGCAAAGATTCCCTCCTTGAGCGTGAGATCCCGGGTGAGGGCAAAGGCGCATCGGGAATCGACAATGATCTTCCCATCGAGCAGACTCATATCCAAGATAGGCGGAATAAATCCCTCTTCCAAGCTCCGGAGTCCCTGAACAAGGTCGCCTGGATGCGGCTCGACGGCGATCACCTGGGTTTTAGAGTTTACCTCCTTCAGCCGTCGTCCGACGCCCATGAGAGTGCCGCCGGTCCCGAGTCCCGCCACAAAAACGTCGACGTCGGGTAACGCCTCGAGGATCTCCGTGCCGGTGGTCTCGTAATGCGCCTGGACATTGGCCTGATTGCCGTACTGGTACGGCATATACCAGTCCGGATTCTCGGCAGCCAGCTTCTTTGCCACTTCGATGGCCCCGTTGGTTCCCCGACGGGCGTCGGAGTAAATTATTTCTGCACCATACAGCTCCAGCAGTTGCCGCCGCTCGACAGTAATGTTCTCTGGAACGACGACCTTGACCGTATAACCCTTCCGCCGGCCGATCAACGCCAGGGAGATGCCGGTATTGCCGCTCGTCGGCTCGATGATGGTTTGGCCGGGGGTCAGATCCCCTCGCTGCTCTGCCTGTTCGATCATATACTTGGCAATCCGGTCCTTCAGGCTCCCCGTCGGATTGTAAAACTCGAGCTTACAGAAGATCCGGACCGACGGCTTCGGGCTGACCCGGGCAACCTCTACTAAGGGGGTATTTCCGATGGCGTCCACGATATCGGCAGCGATCCGTGGCCTTACGGCTTCCCCGCCTCCGGGGATCACCTTTTTCCTACTGGTCAAGATCGCCTCCCCCTGCCACAGCAGGAAGGATCGAGATGCTATCCCCTTCTCGCACTTCGGTATCCAGAGACTCGAGGAACCGGATATCCTCGTCGTTGCGATAAATGTTCACGAAGCGGTGAAGCTCTTTGCCGTCCAGCAATCGGTCCCGAAGACCAGGATATGCTTTATCCAGGCTATCCAGCACCTCCCGGAGCGTTCGTCCCTCGGCAACCACCGTCTTTGCTCCACCGGTGTGCTTTCGGAAGATCTGGGGAACGTGAATCTGAACGCTCATTGCTCTCCCTGTGCCTTACACCAGTGGCCCGGTGTACAAAATTCTCCCTCAAAAGCAAAAGCCGTGTAATCAGTTTTCGACAGGAACGTCCGGTCGGTTCCCCCACTCAACCCAGGACCCATCGTAGTTGCGCACCTTCTCGTACCCGAGCAGCCTCGCCACAAAGAAGTTGTGCGATGCCCGAATCCCTTGCAGGCAATAGGTCACGAGTTCGCGGTCCTTCGTTGCCCCCGCGTCTTCGAACATCTTTTGGAGTTTCGCAGCACTTTTAAATGTGTGGTCCTCGCGGTTGATCGTATCGACCCAGTGGATGAGCACTGCCCCAGGAACTCGGCCTGCTCGTTTGATGCCGCGGACGGCCTTCTTGCCCTCGTACTCTTGCGGGCTTCGCGCATCCAGCATGCACACGCCGGGATCCTTGTGGTTCTTCCTTACCCACTCGGCAGTGGCGATCAGCTCGCGCTTTGGCCGCGCCACGAACTTTTTAGGAGTGATCCGAGGGGCTTCCTCGCTCAAGTCGCGGTCTTCGTTCATCCACGTCGAAAATCCCCCGTTGAGAATGGCAACTTTGGTGTGCCCAAAGAATTCGAGAACAAAAAAGAGCCGCGCAGCATAGAGTCCACCCGAGTCATCGTAGGCGACGACCCGTGTCTTTTCGTCGATTCCGAGATTACTGAAAAGGGCCTCCGCCTTGGCTTGATCCATCGGCAGGCCCTTTTTATTGCTTGCGACATCGTCCAGCTCGCGCCAGTTCAGATAGACCGCCCCCGGGATATGCCCAAACAGATACTCTTCATATCCCTGAGGCCCGGAGGCTCGGAGGTCCACGATTCGAAGACTCGGATTACCCAGTTGACGCGCTAACTCCTGTGTCTCGACCAACAGATGGCCGTTCGGGTATCCCGATCCCTTCGCCCGCTCCCTCGCCTCCACGGTCGACGCCAGGGAAGCAATGATCACGACACCGAAAATCCCGCTGAGGTAAGGTGCACGCGTCACAAGTTTCCTTCGCATTAAGCTGATCTCCTCATTGCCTTACCCCTGTCATTTCCAGAGAGGATGAGAATCCGCCGACTGCTTTCTTTATCTCTTTATCTTCTGTATCCATGATCCCTCGACCATCAACTCTGAACCCTAAACTGTGAACTATTTCTAGCTCACCGCCTGCCCCTGCGGGACGCCGCAGAATTCGTGGTAGTCAATCAGCTCCGTGATTGTCGGATGGTCGCCACAGACCGGACACGCCGGATCCCGCCGGATCTTGACCTGACGGAACTCTAACGTCATCGCATCGAAAAAGAGCAGGCGATTGACGAGCGGGTCGCCTGCACCCAGCATGAGCTTGATGGCCTCGAGGGCCTGGAGGCTGCCGATGATCCCGCAGAGGACTCCGAGGACCCCAGCCTCTGCACAACTCGGAACGAGCCCGGGTGGGGGCGGCGCAGGATACAGACAGCGGTAACACCCTTTCCCCGGTGAGAAGACGGTGACCTGCCCCTCAAAGCGGAAGATGCTGCCATCCACCATCGGCTTCTTCAGAAAGTAACAGGCATCATTCAACAGGTATCGGGTGGGAAAGTTGTCACAGCCGTTGATGATTACGTCGTAGCCAGCGATGATCTCTTTCACATTCTCCGACGAGAGCTGGTCCTGATGGGGCTCGACCTTGACATCGGGATTGATATCCCCGATGGCGTCCACCGCCGAAAGGACCTTGGGTCGCCCCAGGTCATGGGTGTGGTGAAGGATCTGTCGCTGGAGGTTGCTGAGATCCACCAGATCGAAATCGACGATCCCGAGCCGGCCCACACCCGCAGCGGCCAGATAGAGTGCCGCAGGACAGCCCAGACCACCGGCCCCGACCAAGAGGGCGCTGCTGTTGAGGAGTTTCCGTTGCCCCCTCCCACCCACCTCGGGCAGGATGATGTGACGGCTGTACCGCTTGATCTGCTCCTCGGTAAAGGGAATCGCCCCTCCGGCAATGGCCGGGATCAGGGACACCTCGTCCCCCTCCACCAATGCCGTATCTTTGCCCTTGAGGTTCTCGACGGCGATTTCGTTCACATAGATATTGATATGCCGATGAATCTCTCCTGCTTCATCAAAAACCCGCTCCCGGATGCCGGGATACTCCGCTTCGAGGGCCTCGATGAGGTGCTGGATGGTCTGCCCTTCGACCTCCACCGTGGCCTGGTTGCGAGTAATCGCTCGAAACGGCGTCGGGATGTAGATCTTGACCCCCATTCACATACTCCTTTCCGTCCTACAATGGCACACTGAGATACCGTTCCCCGGTATCAGGCAGGATGGTCACAACGACTTTCCCCTTTTCGAGTTGCCGGGCAACCTGTACGGCGGCGAAGACGTTGGCCCCGGCCGAGACCCCGACCAGGAGCCCCTCTTCCCGGGTCAAACGAGACGTCATCTTGAAGGCGTCCTCGTCGGTCACTGCGATAATCTCATCCAAGACGTCCATATTGAGGACCCCGGGGATGAAACTCGCTCCAATCCCCTGAATTCCATGGGGTCGGGCCTTCCCCCCCTGGAGGACCGGCGACTTGGCTGGCTCGACCCCAATCACCTTGACACCTTGGATCTTGGACTTGAGAATTTCTCCCACCCCGGTGATGGTCCCTCCGGTCCCGATCCCGACCACAAGGGCGTGAATCCGGCCCTCGGTCACCTCCAGGATCTCCTGAGCGGTCGTCTGGCGGTGAATCTCTGGATTCGCCGGGTTGTTAAACTGTTGGGGCATAAAGTAGTCGGGATTTTCCCGGCAAAGCTCCTCAGCCGCAAAGACGGCACCCGTCATCCCCTCGATGGCCGGGGTCAAGATCACCTCCGCCCCGAACCGTTGGAGCAGCGTCCTGCGCTCGAGACTCATGTCGTCGGGCATGGTCAGAATCAGCCGGTATCCCTTGACTGCCGCCACCATGGCCAGCCCGATCCCCGTGTTTCCGGAGGTCGGTTCGACGATGGTCGCTCCGGGGCTGAGCCTTCCCTGGCGTTCCGCTTCCTCGACCATGGCCCAGGAGATGCGATCCTTGACACTCCCGGCCGGGTTCATTGATTCCATCTTTGCCAAGATGGTCGCCCCACTCCGAGGAGAGATCTTGGGAAGCTCCACCATGGGTGTGTTCCCAATGAGATCCAGCGCATTCTTTGCGAGACGAGGAATCCGTGCTCCCATTTTCGTCCCCGCTGTCAGCAATCAGCTTTTTGGTTTCCGATCCCAAGCTGACCGCTGACTGCTGATGGCCAATCAGCTGCTAAATTTGATAGCTCATAATCTTCGGTGTAATCTTCAACTGGGCCCGACGGCAAATTTCCTCAAAAGTAACGTTGTCCAGGATGTCAGAAACGGCGTCCCTGATTTCCCCCCAAACGCTTTGGAAGCCGCAGCCCTTTTCCACAGAACACTTGTTACGCGATAGAGGATCGACGCAATAGATGGGGGCCGGGGTACCTTCCATCAGCCGGATGATCTCCCCCAGGGTAATCTGATGGGGGGCTTTCGCAAGGGAGTATCCCCCATTGACGCCTCGCTTACTTTCCAAGTACCCTGCCCGCTTGAGAATCAGCAGCAGTTGCTCAAGATACCTGACCGGGATGTCTTGTCGCTCGGCAATCTCCTCGATCTGGAGCAGGCCTTTGTTGTAGTGCATGGAAAGTTCCTGCAACGCCCTCGTCGCGTAATCGCCTTTCGTCGAAATCTTCATTATTCCTCACTCCATCTTATGTCGATATTGTCTATCGACATTATCGCCTTTCTACCATCCCCCCCACCCCCATGTCAACAGCTTTTTATTATCCTTGAGGGATTGACAACCCCGCCCTTCCCTAATAGACTCACACCCGCCTTCCCCCCGCCACATGGTGCGGACCGATATCACCTGAAGCGCTGTGCCACCGGCATCCTACCCTTATGTACTTTTGTCACTATTTTACAAGTGGTTATAAGGATTAGCATTATAAAATACTTTAGAAAAAGATCCGCCCTGGTACTACCTCATGGTACACATAATATATGTCAGGGAGATACCCCGCCAAAAACCGTATCCGACCTCTAAGATCACTGTGAGCAGTCCGTGTGTGTACAACGAAGCGACGGGGGTGGGATGCAGGGAAAATCCCTTGCCGGGGCGAGACCGGCTTTGTTAGATTCAGGCAACAGGAGGTGTTATGGCGACAAAGGATACGCTGCGCGTCGGCGTGCTCGTGTCGGGCCGAGGCTCGAACCTCCAGGCAATCATTGATGCCAGCGAGGCGGGAAAGCTCGACGCGGCCGTGGTCGTCGTGGTCAGTGATGTCAAAGACGCCTATGCTCTCGAGCGCGCCCGACAACACCGCATCGCACCCGCTTTTGTCGATCCCAAAGCGCACGCATCCCGCGAAGCTTTTGATGAGGCGATGGCCGCTGTTCTCACCGAGCACCAGGTGGGGTTGGTCTGCCTGGCCGGCTACATGCGCGTCCTGAGCGCCGGCTTTATCCACCGTTTTCGCCATCGCATCATGAATATCCACCCAGCCCTTCTTCCCTCCTTTCCGGGACTCCACGTTCAAGGCAAGTCCCTTCACCACGGCGTGAAGTTCTCTGGCTGCACCGTCCACTTTGCCGATGAGGGGGTCGACACCGGGCCAATTATCATTCAGGCCATTGTTCCCGTCTTCGACGACGACACCGAGGACACACTCTCAGCGCGGATCTTAAAGTACGAACATCAGATTTATCCGCGCGCGATCCAGCTCTATGCCGAGGGCCGGCTCGAGGTCAGAGGACGGCGTGTCTTCTGCAAAGGGAGTGATGCGGAGCGCCCGATCAAGCAGGGATGGGGGTATATTCATCCCTAAAGTGCGTCGATCTTTTGCTCTTGCCAACGGAACACGCGGTTCTTCTCACGCGCCACCGAAGTCTGCAGGCAACTCGCGTACACCGGGAACCATATAAGGAGCGCCGCCTCACCAGTCGGGCAGCAAACCCGGCGATCTGCCCGGGGGCGACGGACAGAAGATGGAAAAAGGACGCATCCGGATCCGACGGGCTCTCTTGAGTGTCTCGGACAAGACAGGAATTGTCGAGTTCGCCAAAGGATTAACGGAACTCAACGTCGAGCTGATCTCCACCGGGAAGACGGCCGAGTATCTGCGAGGGGCGGGAGTGACCGTCACTGAGGTGGCAGACGTGACCGGCGTTCCAGAGATGCTGGAAGGTCGCGTGAAAACCCTCCATCCAGCCATTCACGGAGCCATTCTGGCCAGCCGCGCTGATCCGGAGCACCAGCGCCAGCTCGAACAGCAACACATCTCCCCCATCGACCTCGTCGCCATCAATCTGTATCCTTTCGAGGCGACGATCGCCGAGGATGTATCGGACCTGGCCCGTGTCATCGAGCAGATCGATATCGGCGGACCGACCCTCATCCGCTCGGCCGCCAAAAACTTTGAGTGGGTGGCCATCCTCACCGATCCTCAACAGTACTCCCAAGTCTTGGACGAGTTAAAACAGTCCGGCGGGGCCTCTCTGACAACCCGTCTGCGGCTCGCACAAGCGGCATTTCAGCTCACCAGCCGGTACGAAGGAGTCATTGGAAGCTTCTTGAGCACGGTGAGCTGTACCGACGCCGCCCTAACGGCAGAGTGGCCCCAGTCTTTTCCGCCCTTCCTGGCACGGGTATTCGCAAAGGTCCAATCTCTCCGGTACGGCGAGAATCCACATCAACAGGCAGCGCTGTACCGAGAGCTACAGGTCAAGGGGCCCTGCATGGCCAACGCCCAGCAATTGCAAGGAAAAGCACTCTCGTACACCAACCTGTTGGATCTCGATAGCGCCTTACACCTCGTCCTGGAGTTCGCCGTCCCGGCGGCGTGCATCATCAAGCACAACACCCCGTGCGGGGTCGGCATCGGCGAGCCATTGGTCGAAGCCTATCGTCAGGCCCACAGTACCGATCCCGTCTCGGCCTACGGCGGGGTTGTGGGACTCAACCGCATCGTGGACGAGGCGATGGCGACGGAGCTCGCCTCGACCTTCGTTGAAGCGGTCATTGCCCCCGACTACACCGAGGGGGCCAACGAGATATTGCGAACCCGAGAGAATCTCCGGGTGATGCAGATCCCGGCGGCCGAGTGGCAGGCTCCGCCCGACCCCTGGGACCTGCGACGGGTCTCCGGAGGCCTCCTCCTTCAGGAACGAGACCGCGCGGACCTGGATAAGACCGCCTTGAGTGTCGTGACCAAACGAAAGCCAACCCCTGTGGAGTGGGAGGCGCTGACCTTTGCCTGGAAGGTCGCGAAGCATGTCAGGTCGAACGCCGTTGTCTTCACCACCGCCAACGCGACCGTCGGGATCGGGGCCGGACAGATGAGTCGGGTGGATGCCTGCCGGGTGGCCATCATGAAAGCACAGTCATCCCTGAAGGGCACGGTGGTGGCATCTGATGCCTTCTTTCCGTATCGGGACGGAGTCGATGCCGTCGCCGAGGCGGGCGCGACTGCCATTATTCAACCAGGGGGCTCGATGCGGGATGCCGAGGCGATCCAAGCGGCTGACGAGCACGACATGGCCATGGTCTTTGCCGGCATGCGGCATTTCCGCCACTAAA
>JAPUFX010000052.1 GCA_027293415.1 Candidatus Methylomirabilota bacterium | reverse complement strand
GTTCACTGGTGCGGGCCTCGCGGCTCCGGTTGTACCCCTCTCTTTCCTCGTCGGCGCCCTATACGCCTTGCTGCCCGTCCTGGTGGCCGCTCCCCCTTGGATGCGCCTGAAGCGCGACGGCCAGGAGATGCACGGCATTACAGTTGGGCAAGCCTTTGCGGTAATTATGGTGCCGTATATCCTGTTCACGTGCATAAGCCTTGAAGCGATGGTGCTCGCCGGCATCCTTATTGGCACGGTGACGGGTGCGCTCGGCGGCGGCGCGGTAAGCCAATGGCTTATTCACCGTCAACCCGCGGGCATACCGGTGTAAAGGCCTTCGGAACAATTCTTCTCAGGTGTGGCTCGGGAACAAAAGGAACGGAGAGCTCATGAAAGTTGCTGACCTGAAGTCGGGTCTCGTCAGTTTCGGTGGGGCATTCCTAGCCTCGCTCTGCTGCCTGCTCCCCCTCACGGTGGTCCTCCTGGGTCTCGGGAGCGGCGCGTTCATGGCGACGACTATGCAGTACCGGCCCTTCTTTCTACCTCTCGGAATCCTGGGCGTTGGATTGGGATACTACCTGTATTTCCGGGAAAAGCGCCGGTGCGAGACCCTTGGCTGTCGGATGGCCGGCTCCAGGCTCAACCTGACCCTGCTCATCGCGGCATTAATGATACTGTTTATCGAAGTGGTGTTTGTCGTGTTTCCTGATGCACTCTGGTCGTTAATGATGGGGGGATAAATGGATCGCCGCGCAGCCCTCAGGGCCCTCTTCGCTTTACCGTTCGTCCTCGTATTGGCTATGGGATGCGAGGGCCAGGGGAGCAGCGCACCAGGGAGGGCTCAGCTCACATCGGAGAAAGAACCGGCCGGATCGGTTCAGGAGGTGATCCTCCGTATAGAGGGGATGACGTGATTCGCCTGACCGTTATTGGTCAAACGGGCCCTGGAAGGGCTCGACGGCGTCGAAAAGGCGGAGGTCAGCTTTAGCAATGCCCAGGCGATCGTTACGTATGATCCTACCCAGGTGACACTTGATGGCATGGTGACGGCGGTTGAGAAGGCAGGATTTCACGCCATTCCCGTGCAAGGAGGCAAAGAAGAACTATGACGAATGATAAGTTTGTGAAGGTCGGCGGGTGGGGCACGGGAATCACAGGAATCTGCTGTGTGACTCCTATCCTTCCCTGGGTATTTGGTCTCGTAGGGCTTGCCGCGGTCACCGCATACCTGGACTATGTCCTCTTACCCCTCTTGTTTTTATTCGTCGGGATCGCACTCTGGGGCTGGTGGCGGGCTTCCCAGGTGCGAAAGGTGAAGGGATAGTGGAAGGCGAGACGCAACCCTGGCTCTTTCGTGTGAGTTATCTTTTGAGAGATGAATCAATAGTGAAATAGAGACTGATGGGAGGCAGGAATATGCAGCAAAGCGAAAGCCATACGTTTCTTGGGCTCGACCTTACCCCACTCGATAAATACCTCCCGCTCATTCTACGGATTGCCATCGGCTTCCTGTGGATCTGGATGGCCGTGGTGCCAAAGCTCATTCTTCCCCAGAAGGGAACAATGATGACCAAGATGGCCAGCTGGCTGATCCCTCTTACCATCCCTCTGCCGATCCTGACGAAAGCTATAGCAATGTTCGAGCTGGCGCTCGGGGTGCTGCTCATCCTGGGGCTCTTCACCCGCTTTGTTTCGCTCTTAATGATCCTCATGCTGGCGGCCATCTTTATAGGTCTCTGGCCTTACGTTCCCCAGAAGGGGATTACATCAGCCCTTGCACACCTTCTTTTGAAGGACATCCCCTTGGCGGCGGCCACCTTCTACCTCTTCGTGAAGGGGGGCGGACACTACAGCCTGGATGCCCGGCAGGGAAGGGCTTAAGTCATTCCTGAAGAGCAGATGCTTGCGGCGGTGAAGGATCCCAAGGCTGCCGTCATCTACGACGGCGACTGAAGCCTCTGACAGCGCTGGGCCCGGTGGGTCCACCGGCGGGATCGTGGGAGGCGGCTTGATCTGATCCCCTTCCAAGAGCCTGACCTGGAAATACGCTTTCCGGGCATCTCCCGGGAGCGCTGCCATGAGGAGCTTCATCTCGTTGATGAGTGGGGCCAAATTTTAACGGGTGCTGCCGCCGTCCGCGGGACACTTGAGAGGCTCCCCGGCGCCTTCCTGATAAGCTTCCCCTTTCACATTCCGGGTGGCATGTGGCTGGCTCACAGGGCATACCGCTGGGTGTCCCGGAACCGGCGACGGCTCGCAGGGTGGCTGAGGTAGATTGGAGGAGCTTTCGTGTTTCAGGAAGAACTAATTGAAGGAGGAACCTATGACTGGCAAGAGGAGGAATGGTAAGGGCGCATACGACCTGGTTGTTATTGGAACCGGGTCCGCGGCCTCGACGGTGGCGTCACGCTGCCGCAGAGCAGGATGGACCGTAGCGGTTATAGATTCCCGCCCCTTCGGGGGTACGTGTGCCCTACGGGGCTGCGATCCCAAGAAAGTGCTGGTCGCCGCGGCCGAAGCGCTTTACTGGGGGCACCGCTTGACCGGCCGCGGGGTGTACCCTGGCGATGTGCGAATCGACTGGCGCGAGCTCATGGCCTTCAAACGGACGTTTACCGAACCCGTGCCCGAGAACCACGAACAGGGATTTGCCAGAGCTGGGATCGACCCGTTCTACGGGCGGGCGAAGTTCGTCGGCCCCACCTCTGTCCACGTCGGCGAAAATCTCTTGGAGGCCAGGCACGTGGTCATCGCGTCCGGCGCCATGCCGGCCAAGCTTGGAATTCCGGGGGAAGACCACCTCATCACGAGCGAAGACTTCCTTGAGTTGGCTGAGTTGCCGGAACGTATCGTCTTCGTGGGCGCCGGTTACATCTCCATGGAGTTCGCGAATGTTGCTGTCCGCGCCGGAGCCAAGGTCACTGTCCTTCACCGGGGTCCCCGTCCCCTTGAGGGATTCGATCCCGACTTGGCTGAGAAGGTGGCGCAGGCGGCCCGCGCCAGCGGCATCGATCTGAAGTTGGAGACCCAGGTTGAACGTATCGACCAAATTGCCGGTGGCTTCGAGGTAAGGACATCGGCGCCTGCGGGAGCGCAAACCTTCGAGGCTGATCTCGTGGTTCACGGTGCCGGCCGTGTTGCCGAGATAGACGACCTCGACCTGGCGGCGGCCGGCGTGGAGCGGGGTGAGCGTGGAGTACTGGTGAACGAGTACCTGCAGAGCATCTCGAATCCAGCGGTCTACGCCGCGGGAGATGCAGCCGAGACCGCAGGGTTGCCGCTTACACCTGTCGCGGGGCTCGAGGGAAAGGTTGTAGCAGCGAATCTCTTGGACGGAAACAAGGCACAGCCGGATTACAGCGGTACTCCGACCGTGGCGTTCACCTTGCCGCCGATCGCCGCGGTCGGTCTCAGAGAGGACGAGGCACGGAAGCAGACACTTAAGTTTAGGGTCAAATATCAGGATACGTCTACTTGGTATTCTTCCCGGCGCGTGGGCGAGCAATACTCGGCATCCAAGGTGCTGATCGAAGAAGGTACGGGTAGGATCCTCGGTGCGCACCTGCTCGGACCATCCGCTGATGAGCTGATCAACTTCTTTGCGCTTGCCATCCGTCGCGGTCTCACTACTGAGGATCTAAGGGACGGGATTTTCGCGTATCCGACACACGCGTCTGACTTGGCGTATATGGTCTGAGGGATGACGTCAGGCCTCAGGCTGATTGACGCAGGAAGGGGAGAAGAGGCCTCTGATCCTCAGTTTGCTCCCTTTGATTATGTGTCTCGCTTCAGTCTCAGGCAAGGTCCTTACTCCGGCCTAACACAACGTCCTTCATGGTCAAGCACGCCCTCATTAGGTATGGTACCTTCTAAACGTCTAATGTAAAAATCAGGGTTCTTCTGGAACACTTCTGCGCAATACGGACAACCGCAAAAGTGCACATCCTGTCCGGCAATCAACTTGACGGCCCGCTCGAGTGGTTTTTCACCCAAGCAGCTTGGGCATACAATCAAATCATCTATTTTCTGGAGGTATTTCTGGGGATCGATGGTGAACAGGTCGACGCACGCCTGGCAACAGAAACGGTATTCCTCATTGTTATAGCGGTGAGGAAATGCCTTATCTTTGCTGATGCCTAGCCGTACCAGGGAACAGCCACATGTAGGGCAAATAAGTGTTTTCATTTTACACCTCCTTTTTTCTTTGGCGGTTAGAATGGTGTATAGCAAAACGCCCTCCCGGACGGTACTTCGCCCGAGAGAGCGTTCCGAATGGTTGGTGTGCCAACGATGGTGCCTGAGGTGGGCTAGGACATATCCCTACCCCGGTTCTAACACTGCCTCTCCTGAAGGAGGCCCAAGTATCCCCCACTGGGCAAGGGGTGTCAAGGGTAGGTTGGATAAAAGGTTTACCACCGGGGCTCTGCTTCGGGCACGCAAGGCTTCGTAGATATGCGGTGACGCTGGGAAGGCGAATATTCGGGAGGTCAAATCAGCGGGTGAGGAGATTAGTCAAGTCCTGCAACTGTTTTCGGAACCGGTCGTCTCTCGCCAGCAGTTCCCGGATCTTGGAACAGGCGTGCATGACCGTTGAGTGGTCTTTCCCCCCAAACTCTGTCCCGATGTCCGGGAGGGAAGCGTTCGTGTGAGTGCGGCAGAGATACATCGCCACTTGCCGAGGCAGGACGATAGACTTGTGCCGGCTCTTCGACAGGAGTTCCTTTTCCTTGAGGCGGTAAAAGTCCCCTACCACCTCCAGAATATGGGGCATAGTGATACTCCTGTCCCCGTCTACGAGCTCCTTCAGGACCTCGCAGGCGAGATCGAGCGTGATTGCCTGGTTGGTCAGGGAGGCGTAGGCGACGATCCGGATCAGGTAGCCCTCTAGCTCCCGGACGTTCGATTTTACGTTCGTGGCGATAAAGAGGGATACCTCATCCGGAATCCGCACCCCCTCTGCCTGGGCCTTTTTCCTCAGGATGGCTGCCTTGGTTTCCAGGTCGGGGGGCTGGATATCGGCAATGAGGCCCCACTCGAACCGGGAGCGGAGTCGTTCTTCCAAACCCGGGATGTCCTTAGGGATGCTGTCGCTCGTCAAGACGATTTGTTTAGAGGAATTGTGGAGGTCGTTAAAGGTATGGAAAAACTCCTCCTGCGTCCTTTCCTTGCCGGCGATGAATTGGATGTCGTCAATGAGAAGGACGTCCACACTCCGGTAGCGATTTCGGAATTCGATCGTGGAATCAAAGCGGATCGCGTTAATCAGGTCGTTAGTGAACTTTTCCGACGAGATGTAGGAGACCCGGATCGCATCATCGCGGTCCAGAACGAGACGGCCGATGGCGTGAAGGAGATGCGTCTTGCCGAGACCGACGCCGCCATAAATGAAGAACGGATTGTACGCCCGCGAGATTTGTTCGGCAACCGCCAGTGATGCAGCATGGGCGAGTTGGTTTCCACTCCCCACGACAAAGTTGTCAAAGGTGTATTTGGAATTCAGGGAGGAGGTCGTAGGGGGGGGCCGGCGGGCAGTCCGTTTGTGTGGAACTTCCGGGGGAGGGGGTGGTGGGGGGAGGTCCTGGTTTGGGATCATGAGATCGATCTCTACGCGGGTAAACAGGAGATCCTCTAAGGCGGACCGGAGGAGTTCAATATAATGTTCTTCAAACCACTCTTTGAAAAAGCGATTGGGAAGAAGGACCTGGAGGCGACTGTCGCCTATACTTCCCAGGGTGAGGGGGCGGAACCAGGTCTCGAAGCTATGGTGAACCAGTTGGTGCTGGATGTTGGAGAGGGCCGCCTGCCAGACTTCCTGGGACAATGGGGGATGTCCGGTCATCTGATCAGTCTCCTCCTACGCCGCTCGAATCTTGCCTATGGTGAAGAGACGTACTGCCGGGCTCACGTTCCATCCGAAGGAGGGAAGCTATCCACATTTTTTCCACAAGGTGGGCAACATTGTAACTTAAACGGTGGCGAGAGGTTTGCGACTTATCCCCAGAAGTGTTCGATTGGAGTGCAGGTGATTGACTTCAGCATCTGTCGAACACGGGGTCTTGTCAGGGTTAAGCGCGCTTCCTTTTAACGAACCTTGGTGTTCGAGTCAAGTGCTTTTTGGAGCGAGAAAAAATGTTTTCTGGAACTCAAATCTGACGAGTAGTTAGCGACGGGGAGCGTAGACTAGAATATCAGTGTCTCTCTGGATGAGCTTCTGGCGCGGCTCGGCGCGCCTCTGAGTGAATGAAGATCGCTCAAACCCGCAGCTGATCGGGGTCCCCAAGGCTTGGACACATGTTCATGCCGTCATATCTCACACCCAGTTTTGTCATGACCGAATGCTGTCTTCAGCAATCGGCTTCGTAGACGATAGATAAACGTTGGTACTAAAAAAAATAGGCTTGTGACTCAGAAAATTGTCCGGGCCAGAGTGCGTGTTGGTGAATTTGATCTAGTCTATCCGAGAAGAGAGGAGTCGCACCGTTTCAGGGTGGCGACGTCCCTCGTCACTTTTGCAGACGGTACCGCTTGATCTTGTCCTGCAGGGTGGAGCGGGAGATTCCCAAGAGCTTTGCCGCCTGAGTGCGGTTCCCCTCGGTGGCCTCCAGCGCTTCGCGGATGTGGTTTTTCTCGAGTGCGGCGAGTGGAAGGAATGGGTCTGTCTCTCTGCGACCCGGTCGGTGGGATGCCTTCTCCTCCGTGGTGTCCCGGACAGGTTTGCCGGTGACTCCCGGAAGATCCGCCGGGAGATTCTCGGGAAGGATCATGTCACTCCGGCAGAGGATCATCGCGCGTTCTGTCACGTTCTTGACTTCGCGCACATTGCCTGGCCAAGGATAAGCCAGGAGGATCTCCTGGGCTTCTTCGGAGAATCCGCGAATGCGTTTCTTCAAGAACGTGTTGAACTCCTGGACGAAGAGTTGAGCGAGCAAGAGCACATCACGACCCCGCTCGCGCAGTGGGGGCATCGCCACAGGCATCACCTTGAGGCGATAGTAGAGATCTTCGCGGAAGCTACCAGTCTCCACCAACTTCTTGAGGTCCTTGTTGGTGGCGGTGATGATGCGCACGTCGACAGAGATATCCCGGATACCCCCGACCCGCCTAAAGGTTCGAGTCTCCAGGACTCGAAGGAGCTTGGGCTGAACTGCCAATGACATATCCCCGATCTCATCAAGGAGGACTGTCCCGCTGTCGGCCACCTCCAGGAGTCCCCGCTTCATCGATTTCGCATCGGTGAACGACCCTCGTTCGTGACCGAAGAGCTCTGAATCCAAGAGATTCTCCGAGAGCCCCGCACAATTGATCTCCACAAAGGCCTTGTCTCGTCGGCTTGACTTCTGATGGATTGCCTTGGCCGCCAGCTCCTTTCCCGTCCCGCTTTCTCCCGTGATGAGGAGGGTGGTTGAGGGGTTCTGGGCGACAAGATCCACCAATCCGTTGAGGGCCACAATGGAGGGATGCTCACCGGGAATCGCCGGTTCTTTGTCTGTCGCCCGTCTTCGGAAATGTTGGCTATAATACGAGCGAATCCGGTCCTTCCGGAGCCTGTCCACCGCCTTCGACACCCTGAGTTCCATCGCTGCGAGGTTTCCTTCCGCGGGCTCTTTGATCAAAAAGTCTTCCGCTCCACCCTTCACAGCCTCCACGGCCTTTTCGTAGGTGCCGTGAGCGGTGAGCACAATCACCGCGGTATCAGGCTGGCTCGTCTTGATGCGGTTCAGGGTGCTCAGGCCGTCCAGATCTGGGAGCTTGAGGTCCAGGAGGACCACATCGGGGTCCTCCTCCCGAACGATTTGGATCCCTTGCGAGGCAGTGGACGCTTCCAGGACCCGGTACCCCCTGCGCTCAAAATGGTGGCGCAGAACCTGCCGGATTAAGGTTTCGTCATCGATAATGGCCAGTGTCGGCTTCATATGTGTGCACCACTACCCGATCAATCTCAACTGAGCATGGCGCGTCTTCTTGACAAGAACCTGTTCCCCCAAAACTCCATTGTGGATGGTCATCGGTTACCTGTCAACGTGTTTGAGAGGGAGTCGCACGGTGAAGGTCGTCCCTTGGCTCGGCTGACTCTCCGCCGTAATGCTTCCTCCGTGATCTTCGACAATCCGCCGGCAGATCGGGAGTCCCAAGCCCGTTCCCCGGGGCTTGGTGGTGAAAAAGAGGTCAAAGATGCGGCCCTGGTCCTCAGCGGGGATGCCGGATCCCGTGTCGCTGATAAACATCTCTACCTGCTCACCCGTTTTCCCCTTTCGGTGAAGCCGCGTCCCCACGGTGATGGTTCCTCCGGGCGGGGTCGCCTCGAGGGCATTCTTGAGCAGATTCAAAATGACCTGTTTCAGCTTATCTTGATCCGCGAAGACAGCCGGCAGATGGGGATCGTAGGTCTTTTGCAGGTGGATGGAACGCTCGCGGACTTCGCCGACGTACAGGTGGCAAGTTGCATCCAGGAGTTGGTGAAAGTCGGTGGTTTGTCGTTCCAGCCGGGATGGTCCTCCGAAGAGGAGAAGATCGCTGACCAAAGCATTGAGGCGCTGGGTTTCCGAGAACATCGCCTCGACCAGGTTGCGATGGGCTGGGGTGAAATCCACCTCTCGCTTGAGGATCTCGGCCCCAGAGGTGATGCCGAAGAGGGGGTTCCGGATCTCATGAGCCACGCCAGCCACCACTTGTCCGATGGCCGCGAAACGGTCTTTGCGGCGCAGTTCCGCTTGGAGCTGCTTGATCTCACTCAGGTCCCGGAAGACCACGATTACCCCCTCGCGGTTGTCCTGAGCGTCGGTGAGATACGAGTTGTTGAAACCAAGGGGGATGGTGCTGCCGTCCGGCAAGATGAGTTCCAACTCGCGCTGGCTGGACTCGCCCCGGACCTCTAACAGCTCGCCGGCGTCGGAGAAGAGGTCAGTCAGCTTGCGACCCAGCAATTCCTCCGCTTGACATCGTAGGGCAAGGGCTCCCTGCGGATTGATCAAGGTGATCGCTCCGCCCTGATCGGTTACCATCAGTCCGCTCGCCAAGTGAGTAATGATGCCCTCGGTGAGGCGCTCGCTCCGGAGGAGTTCTTCCGTGCGGGCCTCCATGCGCCGGCCCAGATCCTTCGCCAGCTCGTTCGCCGTTCGGTGGAGGCGGGTGAGATCAGTCACTTTTTCCTGCAGGGTCTGGACGATCGTGGCATTCTCGACCAGGAGCCGGTGGCGCTCCTCGGCCCGCTGGACCGCTGCTACGAGCGAATCCGGTTTAAACGGTTTCGGGATGTAGTCATAGGCGCCGTGTTTTAGGGACCCGATGGCACTTTGCAGGGATGCGTAGGCGGTGATGATGACCACAGGAGCAAAAGGGGCCACCTGGGAAAAATGGGTCAGCGCGTCGATTCCGTTCATCCCGGGAAGCATGACATCCAGGAGGATAACCGATGGGGGATCGGACTCGGCTAGGGCAAGGCCCTCCGGAGCGTCTGAGGCCAGCAGGACTTGGAAGTCTGCCTGGGAAAGGATGTCTCCACAGAGCTCCCGCATGAAGCGTTCGTCATCCACCACGAGGACGGTTCGTTTTGGTGTCTCTGGATAGGCCATCGCCGATGGTCCTCATGACCCCTCTCGTTCTAATTACGCTATCAGGAAGTGCATGATTTTTCAATGAGAATGTGCCCTTTCCGCGCGTCGGATCGACATTGACAGGGCTCTGGCAAGCTCCTATGATTGCCGTGAGGAGGGGACAGGTTGTGCGAGAACCGGTTTTCGCGGCCGTTCGAAAGGCCATCGCGACTTACAGGCTCATTCAGCCAGGGGAAGGGGTGGTGGTTGCGGTTTCAGGCGGGGTCGACTCCATCGTGTTGCTCCACTGCCTCCTGCGTCTGCGCGCCGAATTTTCTCTCACCCTTCACGTTGCACATTTCGATCATTGCCTGCGAGAGAGTTCCCGGAGGGATGCGCTCTTTGTACAAGAAGTGGCGGCCTCGTGGGATTTGCCTGCCACCACGAAATCCTGGGTACGGGAGGCGCGGCGTGGCGGATCGCTTCAGGCGGAAGCCCGGCGGGCGCGATACCACTTTCTGGAGGACATGGCGTCCCAGGTGGGAGCGACAAAGATTGCCATGGGACACCACCAGGACGATCAGGCAGAGACGGTCCTCCTTCATCTGCTCAGGGGCTCGGGGCTTCGGGGACTGCGAGGGATCCTGCCCGTCAAAGCGGGGCTCCTGATTCGACCGCTGCTTGCCGTAGGCCGAGAGGACATCGAGGCATATGCCAAGGCGCACCGGCTCTCCTTCGTAGAAGATCCCACGAACAGAGACCTCCGTTACCACCGGAACCGGATCCGCCAGCACCTCCTTCCATTGCTCCAGAAGGAATATAATCCGGCTATTACCAGAACGTTAGCCCGGATGGCGGCCTTGGTTGCAGAGGACGAGGGATATCTTGAAAAAGTCGCTCGTGAGGTCTCCGGTCCCCTGGTGGACTCTCAGGAGAGCGCGGCGTGGATGGAACTCAGCGCCCTTCGGCGTCTGGCCCCCGCCATTCGTCGCCGGATTATCGAGCGGGCGATTCGGGACCTCACCCCTGATGCGTACATTACTTCTGCCCACCTGGAGGCAGTGGAAAAGCTGATGGGCCCCGGGGGGGGGTCGGCGGTGACTCTTCCTCAGAATCAGTGGGCTTGGAGGTCTGGGGGCCTTCTCTACGTCGGGAGGCGGGAACGGAAAGAACAGTCTATATTGCATCAGGAATTGCGGGTACCGGGTGAGCTCATCCATGCCGACTGGGGAATCAAGATAGAGGCTACGATCCTGCCTCGATCGATGGCAGACCCCTCGGAAACCACTCCAGATCGAGCATTTATCGACTGGAAGCAGGTCCTGCCTCCGCTGGTGGTGAGGAGTTGGAGACCGGGGGATCGCTTCCGCCCCTGGAGGCTCAAGGGGAGTAAGAAGCTGCAAGATCTCTTCGTCGATGCGAAGATCCCTCGGGAGGAACGACAAAAGATCCCCGTCGTCACGGATCAGCAAGGGATCCTGTGGGTTCCCGGATTTCGGATCGATGAGCGCGCGGGAATTGGAGACACGACCGAAGAGGTCCTCGTCCTCGCTGTCCACCGAGGGGCAGGTCCCGCCGCCCCCTGATCCGCTCCATTTGGTATTGGCAACTTTCCCCTAATGTGCTATTTTTAAGATGGAGTTGTATCGGTACGGCACTCAGGAGTACTTGACCTCGAGGAGGCTATGCAGTTAAGTCCTTTCATGAAAAATTTGGCGCTCTGGCTCGTCATTGGCCTGAGCATGATCCTCCTCTTTAACATTTTCAATCAGGGTCAGCAGGTCAAGAAGGAGCTGATATTTAGCGAGTTTATTGAGTATGTCGACAAAGGGGAGGTCACTGAGGTGACCCTAAAGGGGTCAGACATCCAGGGCCAGTTGACTGATGGTACCGTCTTTCGAACCTATGCTCCTGAAGATCCCGAGCTGGTTCCCAACCTGCGGAAGCAGGGTGTGAGGATTGCCGCCAAGCCCACAGAACAAAATCCGTGGTGGAATGTCCTCCTCTCCTGGCTCCCGATGCTCGTGTTCATCGGCGTCTGGATCTTCTTCATGCGCCAGATGCAAGGCGGGGGTACTAAGGCCCTCTCCTTTGGAAAGGCGCGGGCCCGGCTGCTCACGGAAAAACAGAACCGGATAACCTTTACTGATGTCGCGGGCGTGGAAGAAGCCAAGGAAGAACTGCAAGAGATCATCGAATTTCTGAAAGACCCCCAGAAGTATCAGAAGCTGGGTGGCCGGATCCCGAAAGGGGTCTTGCTGATGGGGCCTCCCGGGACGGGGAAGACGCTGCTGGCCCGCGCCATTGCCGGTGAAGCCAGTGTCCCCTTCTTTTCGATCTCGGGCTCTGACTTCGTGGAAATGTTTGTGGGGGTTGGGGCCTCTCGGGTACGCGACCTCTTTGAGCAGGGGAAGAAGCATGCGCCCTGTATTATCTTCATGGATGAGATTGACGCGGTGGGGCGGCACCGGGGTGCAGGGCTCGGGGGCGGCCATGACGAGCGAGAGCAAACCCTAAACGCGCTCTTGGTGGAGATGGATGGCTTTGAGTCGAACGAGGGGGTAATTCTCATCGCGGCGACGAATCGTCCGGACGTGTTGGATCCGGCGCTGCTTCGGCCCGGGCGATTCGACCGACAGGTGATCGTGGGGCGGCCCGATATTCGGGGCCGGGAAGAGATCCTCAAAGTCCATATCAAAAAGATCCCCCTGGACGACGATGTGGACCTGGCGATCCTGGCCCGAGGAACGCCGGGCTTCTCGGGGGCGGACCTGGCCAATCTGGTGAACGAAGCAGCCCTCTTGGCCGCTCGGGAAAATAAGCAATCGGTCGAAATGAAGGACTTTGAAAGTTCCAAAGACAAGGTGCTCATGGGGGTGGAGCGCAAGAGCCTCATCTTGAGCGAGGAAGAGCGGCGGGCCACCGCCTATCACGAGGCCGGGCATGCCCTGGTGGCCAAGCTCATTCCAGGGACCGATCCAATTCACAAGGTGACGATTATCCCCCGGGGCCGGGCCTTAGGAGTTACCACGCAACTCCCCATCGATGAGAAGCATAACTATCATCGGGATTTTCTGATGGACAATATCGCCATCCTCATGGGGGGTCGGGTGGCAGAGGAGTTGGTGTTTTCCTGGATTAGCACGGGGGCAGGGAACGACCTGGAACGGGCCACCGAATTGGCCCGGAAAATGGTGTGTGAGTGGGGAATGAGCGACAAGATGGGGCCCCTCACCTTTGGGAAGAAGGAGGAGATGATCTTTCTGGGGAGAGAGATTGCCCAGCATCAGGACTACAGTGAGGAGACCGCCCAGGAGATCGATAGGGAAGTCCGTCGCTTTGTGACGGAGGCATACGAACGGGCCAAGGAGCTGGTCAAATCCCGGATGGAGGCACTCCACGGCGTGGCTACTGCCCTGTTAGAGCGGGAGGTGTTGGAGGGGCCGGAGATCGATGGCATCGTCGACGCGGCACCCGCCTAAGGCCGTAGAGCTTCCGAGCAATCGGCTGCCCCCGCTTCGGTGCCGGCGATTCTGCCTTGACCTGACGGCCCGGACACAGATCATGGGGGTCCTCAATGTGACCCCCAATTCTTTTTCCGACGGGGGATTATATCTCGAGCCCGGTCGGGCGGTCGAGCACGCTCATCGGTTAGTCGAAGAGGGGGCGGATCTTATCGATGTGGGTGGAGAGTCGACTCGACCGGGTTCTGAGCCGGTCTCGGCAGAAGAGGAGCTTCGTCGGATCCTTCCGCTCCTGCGGCGCCTTGTCGAAAAGCTTCCTGTTCCCATCTCTGTAGACACGTATAAGGCCGACGTTGCGGCCGTGGTGTTGGCCGAGGGAGTAGACCTCATCAATGATATGAGCGGCCTCAGCTTTGATCCGCGGATGGCATCGGTCGTCGCAGAGGTTCGTGCCGGTCTGGTGTTGTCCCACATTCGGGGAAGTCCCCGAACCATGCAGGCGGATCCGAAGTACACCGACGTGCTTGGGGAAGTTCGGGAGCATCTCCGGGAACGAATTCTCCTGGCCGAGGCACACGGCGTACATCCTGAGGCCATTGCGGTCGATCCCGGCATTGGCTTTGGGAAGCGGGTAGAGCATAACCTTCTGCTGCTGAAACGTCTTCCGGAACTTCAGGTTCTGGGAAAACCGGTCTTGATCGGGCCGTCGCGGAAGGCGTTCATTGGAAAGATCTTGGATCTTCCCGTGGAGGAGCGATTGGAGGGGACCGCAGCCACGGTCGCCGTCGCCATCTGGCAGGGGGCGCATATCCTTCGGGTCCACGATGTGCAAGCCATGGTCCGGGTGGCCCGGATGACTGATGCCATTCGAAAGGGATCGGAAAAAATATAAGGAGGCGTGGGATCCGTGGGGAAGCTCTTTGGAACTGACGGCATCCGAGGTGTGGCGAACGAAGAGCCCATGACCCCGGAGACCGTGGTAAAGCTGGGTCGGGCGGCGGCATATCTTTTTAAGACAAAGGCGGGCAGGCATAGTATCGTCATCGGGAAAGATACTCGTCTCCACGGCTATATGCTCGAGTGTGCCCTCACGTCCGGGATCTGCTCGATGGGGGTTGATGTCCTACTGGTCGGTCCGCTGCCTACACCCGGGATCGCATTTATCACGCGGAGCCTGCGGGCGGATGCGGGAATTGTCATTTCCGCATCGCATAATCCCTTTAAGGACAACGGGATCAAGTTTTTCTCGGGCGAAGGGCTCAAGCTCCCGGATGAGATGGAAGAACGAATGGAGGCGTTAATCACGGGCCGGGAAATCGAGCGTCTCCGCCCGCTGGCCGCTGAGATCGGGAAGGCCTATCGGATCAATGACGCAGCTGGTCGGTACATCGAGTTTGCCAAGGGAACCATCCCCAAAGGGGTATCCTTCCATGGGGTCAAGGTTGTGGTAGATTGCGCCCACGGGGCCACGTACAAGGTGGCCCCGACGATTCTCAACGAGCTGGGGGCGGTGGTGATCCCTGTGAATATCCAACCCAACGGGATCAACATCAACGACAGGTGCGGATCCCTCTACCCCGACGTGGTGAAGAAAGCGGTGTTGGAACATAGGGCCGACATCGGCATCTCCTACGATGGCGACGGTGATCGAGCCATCCTCGTGGACGAGACAGGGGCAGTGGTGGATGGGGATCACATCCTGGCCATCTGCGCACTGGACCTCAAGCGTTCAGGCCTCCTCCGTTCTGATACCCTGGTGGCGACGGTAATGAGCAATATCGGTCTCGAACTCTGCCTGAAAGAAGTGGGGATCCGGATGGTGCGGGTCCCGGTTGGTGACCGTTACGTGCTGGAAGAGATGCTCCAGCACGGCTACAACTTGGGGGGCGAACAGTCCGGGCACATTGTCTTCCTTGATCACAATACGACAGGAGACGGCGTGGTGACCGCCCTGCAAGTCCTTTCCCTGATGGTGAAGCGGCAAGAGCGCTTATCGCAGCTTCGGCAGTGTATGACCGTGTGTCCCCAGCTCCTGGTGAACGTGCAGGTGACGGAGATGCCGGATCTCGGATCCATTCCTGCCATCCAGGCGGTCATATCGGATGCTGAGGCTCAGCTGAACGGGAGCGGTCGCGTACTGGTGCGCTATTCTGGGACTGAACCGGTGGCCAGGGTCATGGTGGAAGGGACAGATGCAGAGCAAGTGAAATTCTTGGCCAGATCGATTGCCGAAGCGATCGAAAAAGAATTGGGATAGGGGGCGAGGGAGGCCTTCTCCGGGTCGTCGGCACGCTGGAGAAGCTAGGAGGCTAGAAGGCTGGTATGCTCGACGGCTACCTGAAAAGCGGATAGCATCCTAGCATTCTAGCGTTCCAGCCTTTCAGCTGTCGCCGGTCATCGGTGATCGGTTGACGCGAACGATGCGACCACGATTAGCGGTCAATGTTGATCATATTGCGACGATCCGGCAGGCCCGGGGGGGGGCGGAGCCTGACCCGGTTGCCGCGGCCATGCTGGCAGAGGTGGCAGGGGCATCCGGTGTTATTGTTCATCTCCGAGAGGATCGGCGGCACATCCAGGATCGGGACGTCCGATTGCTTCGGGAGGTGGTGAAGACCTACCTGAACCTGGAGATGGCCGCGACGGATGAGATGGTCAAGATTGCCTTGGAGATCCTTCCCGATGTTGCCACACTGGTCCCGGAACGACGGCAGGAACTGACGACCGAGGGAGGGCTGGATGTCGGCGGGCAAGAGGAGCGGGCGGCTGAGGTGGTCCGTGTCCTCACTGAGGGGGGAATCAAAGTCAGCCTCTTCATCGATCCTGTGCCTGAGCAGGTCGAGGCCTCAAAGCGCACGGGGGCCCAGATTGTGGAGTTTCACACAGGAACGTATGCCGATGCAAGAACAGAAACTGATCGGCAGGCGGCGCTCCTGAAGATTATGGAGGCGGCCCGGCTCGGCTGCGGCCTGGGTCTCCGCATCGCCGCCGGACATGGCCTGAATTATCAAAATATTGGCCCGGTGGCGGTGATCCCGGAGGTCGAAGAGCTCAACATCGGTCACAGCATTGTCGCACGGGCAACCCTGGTGGGCATCGATCGGGCCGTGCGGGAAATGCTCGATCTCATCCACGCCGCACGCTGACACGGACGCCATCAGCCGCCAGCAGAAAGCGGTCAGCAAAAGACGCAGAGAGCACAAGTTGCTGACTGCTGTATCTGCATCGTCTTTGAGGAGTACAGACGTCCACCGGTGATTGTTGCGGTTGGCACAGACTTGGTTTCGATTCCTCGGATGCGGGCTGCCATCGCCCGGTACAGGGATCGGCTTTGCCGGCGACTCTACACGCCTCAGGAGATGGCCGAGGGTGAGGGTCGTCCCTTCCCAGAGGTGCACTTTGCCTCGCGCTTCGCCGCCAAGGAAGCGGTCCTGAAGGCCTTGGGGACGGGTTGGGGTGCAGGGATTGCCTGGCGAGAGGTCGAGGTAGTGGGAGTGCGGGGGAGGCCGCCGGAGGTACGATTGACGGGACGGGCACAACTCGTGGCACAGGGGAGGGGCATCCACCACTTTCATCTGAGCCTCAGCCACGACGGAGACTACGCGTTGGCTTTCGTCATTGCCACCGACTGAACGGAAAGCGGTCAACAATCCGCTGTCAGCGGGAAGTGCTTATAGACAAGGGCCGACTGCTGTTGACTTATGAAAGTCGTGACCGCAAAAGAGATGCAGGAGCTCGATCGCCGCGCCGGGGCGGAGTATGGTGTTTCTTCCCTCATCCTGATGGAGAACGCCGGGGCGGGAGCCGTTCGTGAGATGGACCGGTTTTTCCCCCGGTTATATCGGTCTCGGGTAGTGGTGGTATGCGGAAAAGGGAACAACGGCGGTGACGGATTGGTGGTGGCCCGGCACCTCGCAAACCGTGGCGCCACAGTCCAGGTCTTCCTCCTGGCCAAGAAGGGAGAGCTGAAGGGGGATGCGGCGACCAACCTGGGAATCGCCGAGAAGTCAGGGCTCCCGCTGTTCCAGGTCACCACCGTCCAGGACCTGCACGCCCACCGGGAGGCGCTGGCGGCCGGCGATCTGATCGTCGATGCCATCCTGGGGACGGGTCTTACTGGGCCTGCCCGTGGGATCGCCGCCGAGGCGATCCAACTCCTCAACACTCTTGGCCGACCCCTTGTTGCCTTGGATCTTCCCTCCGGCCTCGGTTCAGACGACGGTCGAATCGTGGAGCCATGTGTTCGAGCACATCTCACCCTCACCTTTGCCCTTCCGAAGCGAAGCCTCCTCCTCTACCCTGCGGCTCGCTACGCCGGAGAGATCCGGGTGGTGGATATCGGCATCCCTCGGGTTCTCCTGGCGGATCCCAAGCTGCCACTGAATCTCACCGAGCACGAACAGGTCAGGGCCGCCTTCCCGCCGCGGGATCCGGACGCGCACAAGGGAACCTACGGCCATGTCCTCGTCCTCGCCGGATCGCCCGGCAAGACAGGGGCGGCGGCCCTGTGCAGCCTTGGGGCGCTCCGGATCGGTGCAGGCTTAGTCACGTTGGCTGTCCCGGAGGGACTCAACGATTTCATGGAGGTCAAACTCACCGAAGTGATGACCGTGGGGCTTCCCGAAACCGAGGAGCGGACCGTTGCCTTTCAGGCGAGGGACGACCTCCTGAATCTGATGGAGGGAAAGCGAGTCCTCGCCCTGGGACCAGGTCTTTCCACCCATCCGGAGACCATTCGCCTGGTGGTGGATCTTATCCGGTCAGCCAAGATCCCGCTTGTCATTGACGCCGACGGAGTCACCGCCCTCTCCCGTCAGAAGGAGATGCTTTCCAAAGCCTCGGTCCCCGTGATCCTGACGCCGCATCCAGGAGAGTTGAGTCGCCTGCTCTGGGTTCCCAAGGAGGAGGTTGTGGATAAACGGATCCCGATTGCCCAGAAGGTCGCTTCGACGTACAATGTCCATCTCGTCCTCAAGGGAGCCCGGACCACCGTCGCTGAGCCCGGTGGTCAAGTCTACCTCAATCCGACAGGGAACCCAGGCATGGCCACAGGAGGAGTTGGTGATGTCCTGACCGGGATGATCGCTGGCCTGGTAAGCCAGGGGCTTGCACCAGGTCTGGCGGCGGTTGTTGGGGCTTATCTCCACGGGCTGGCTGGGGACCTCGCCTGTCAACATCTCGGTCCCGAAGCCATGATTGCCACTGACCTGCTGGATAAGCTGCCTGAGGCAATCCGAGCCGTGAAGGACGGGACCGTGCC
This sequence comes from Candidatus Methylomirabilota bacterium, assembly GCA_027293415.1. Taxonomy (NCBI): domain Bacteria; phylum Methylomirabilota (SeqCode); species Candidatus Methylomirabilota bacterium. Next base: position 20,351 of record JAPUFX010000052.1, on the reverse strand, counting down.
TCCCTTCGGACTGTTTCCCCGATACTCCTCTGCGGAACCCACCTCCCCGATCTGAGGAGCCCTCGGACCCTCGAGGGTGCGGCGGCTTTGGCCGGGCTGCAGGGGGCTTCTCTATCCGTCATGACATCTTCTTCTGATGCGCACTCTCGGTATGGGTGAAAGAGGGGAGTTTTTGGCCCTGGGGGAAGTGCCTTCCCGTGAGGAGGGTAAGGGTAGCTTGCGTGCTGATGAGGCTTAAGAGAAGATGAGGAGGAGGCTATGAAGGAGGCGCTTAAGGAAGCCTGCCTGCGGGACCGCACGCATGGCGACGAGGTCCACCCGGGCAAGCTCCCGGCCCTCCTCGGTGATCAGGGCTTCTCCCACCTTCTGTCCCACGGGAATAGGAGCGACGAGCGAATCGGGAAATTGGTAGGCAAGGGTGGGCTGCGGGCTTCCGTTCTTGATCGTGACGATGCCGGGCTCTGTGGCGACGACAGCGAGCAGGTCTTCGGTCCCCTTCCAGACGGGGAGGTTCTTGACCCGATCCCCTTTACTAAAGAACCGAACGTTGTGAAAATTCTTGAACCCATAGTTGATCAGGTGGAGCGCGATCTGTTCCCGGTCGCGCTCACTGCGCGCCCCCAGAACGACGGCGATCAGTCGCCGGTCCTCCTCCTTGGCAGTGGCGACGATATGGAAGCCAGCCTCCTCCAACCAACCGGTCTTGAGACCGTCCACCCTTGAATCCTTCCAGAGAAGGCGGTTTCGATTGTGTTGTCTGATCCCTCTGTACTCAAACGTTTTTCCGGAATGCAACTGGAGAGCGGTCGGATAATCCTGGATGAGGTGACGTGCCAACAACGCCATATCGCGTGCCGACGTAAATTGATCCGGGGCTGGAAGGCCGTTAGGATTCTGGAAACGGGTCTCCATGAGTCCAAGCTCTTTTGCCTTGGCATTCATCTGTGCGACAAAGGCGGCCCGAAACCCTGCCAAGTGTTCTGCGAGGGCGATGGCGGCGTCATTGCCGGAGGCAATGGCGACTCCCAGTAGCAACTCTTTGAAGCTGGCCTGGTCTCCTTCTCGTAGGAAAATCTGCGACCCCCCCATCCTCGAAGCATGTTTACTGATGGAGACCCGGTCATTCAGGCGGACGCTGCCTGCCCCAAGCGCATCGTAGGCCAAATATACGGTCATGAGCTTGGCGAGGCTCGCTGGGACCACCCGGGTGGTTGCGTCTTGCTGGAAGAGGGTCTGCCCTGAGGCGACATCGAGGAGGACCGCAGCCTTCGCATTGACTTGGAAGCCGGATGTGTGTGTCCCTGCGGCTGTCGGACGGACGAAGAAGATGATGAGCAACAGAGTGATGGCACAGATCCTGAACCGTGACATCCCCGCGAATCCTCCCTGGCATTTTTCCCATTCGGGTCCGCCGTATGGTGATAAAGTATACCACAATTCCTGAGGGTGAGGTCTCCTTCCTCTCGACGGCTTTTCGGGCTTGGTCTCAAGCAGCGGAGGAGATACCGTGCGGAAGGCGAAGGCGGAGGCGCATCAGAAAAAAATAACCATCGTTTCAAATTCTCCAGGCGAAACGCAGCAGCTCGGGATGTGGGTGGGGCGGCACCTGCGGCCAGGAGATGTGGTCTGCCTCAAGGGAGAGATGGGCTCGGGGAAAACCGTTTTCACGCGCGGGATCGCTACAGGGGTAGGCGTGCCACAGGGCCGAGGGGTTCGAAGCCCGACCTTCACCCTCGTACATGAGTATAGGGGACGATACCCGATGTATCACCTCGATCTCTACCGCATTCGAGGGGTGGAAGAGTTGGAAGATATCGGATGGGAAGAGTATCTTTACGGAGCGGGGATCACGGTGATCGAGGCGGCCGAAAAGATGGAGGCCAGACTTCCCGCGGACAGGCTTGACGTCGTGCTGTGGAGGGACGGGGCCCGGCGCCGCCGTCTGACCCTGATGGGATACGGGAATCGCTTTGAGTCGCTGGTCATGGCGCTGGTCAAGCAGCGCCAGTGACCCCTTTTCTGTTGCGTGCGTCCGGGTTTGATGCTATCTTCTACCCTCTGTCATTCACCGAAAGGGGGAAGAAACGTGTCGGCAAGTGGAGAGCGTCGTTTCGACGAGGAGAAGCATTTCAGTCGGAGGACTGAGGGGGAAGCAATGAAGGGGAGGGGAATGAGTTGCCTCTGGCTGGCAGCCGCGTTGGCGGTAGGGTTGACCTGCCTTGGGCCAGGCGCGCTTTGGGCTGATGCTAAAGACCAGTTCTGGCGTGAGGGGCCCCTCATCGCCGAGCGCAATTCGGATCTCGTCCGGCTGAACCGGGCGCTCACCCAGCTGGCGGCTCTCATCCAACCCGCGGTGGTGCAAATCGGGGTCGACAGGGAAGGGGAGAAGGGAATGCCGGAATCCCATCCTCCCGTCCCCGAGGATCGGCCGGAACGTCCTCGGGTAGGTACAGGATTCATCGTCAGCCAGGATGGCTATATCCTTACGAATGATCATGTCGTGGGTGCGTCCCAGGAAGTAGACGTGGAATTGTACGACGGCCGCACGTTCCCAGCCAAGGTGGTGGGCAGGGATCAACGAACCGATCTCGCCCTCCTCAAGGTCGATGGAGAGGGTTCCCTTCCCGTCCTTCCCTTGGGGGACTCAGATCGGGTAGAGATCGGAGAGTTGGTTCTGGCCGCGGGAAATCCCTTCGGGCTGGAGCACACGGTCACCCTCGGGGTGGTGAGTCGGAAGGGACATGGATTTGGACGGTTCGGCTTTTTTGACGAATATATCCAGACCGACGCCGCGATCAACCCCGGGAACAGTGGAGGCCCCCTGGTGAATATCCGGGGCGAAGTGATCGGAATCAACACCGCCATCGTCCCTCGTCAACGGATCGGTTTTGCGATCCCTATCAACCTCGCCAAATCAATCCTCCCCCAGCTGCGGGATCGGGGAAAGGTGACGTGGGGCTTCCTGGGCGTGGGAATTCAGAATGTCAACGGACAGTTGGCCCGGGCTTTAGGGATGTCCGAGAAGCAAGGGGCCCTAGTGACTAATGTTCTCCCAGGCCTGGCGGCCGAGAAGGCTGGGCTGAGGCGGGGAGATGTAATTTTGGAGTATGATGGCAGCCCCATCAAGGACGTCCGAGAACTTCAGCGAAAGGTGGCCCGCACCCCGAAGGGAACGAAGGTGAGGATTAAGATCCTCCGTGGCGGGAAGGATAAAGTGGTGACCGCTGCAGTGGGAGAGTTCACGCAAGAGGTGCTTGTGCGTCGGGAAGAGTCTCCGGAGGCACCTCCAAAGGATGTTCTTGGCCTCACCTTGGAGGAACTGACCCCCGAGACGGCCAAAAAGTTTAAATTGTCCGTGGAAGCAGGGGTCGTGGTGACCGAGGTGAGCGAGGGAAGCGCCGCCGCCCGGGCCGGCGTCCGCGCGGGGGATTTGCTGGCCGAAGTAGATCAAAAGCCAGTTACGACCCTTGAACAGGTACGCCGGGCCCTCAAGGAGTGGACGCGACAGTCTCACCTCGTTTTGATCCAGCGCGGCGACAATTACTTCTACGTGGCTATTCGGAAGCAGGGCTGAATGCTGGGCCGGGCGTGAAAAGCGTCGCGACGGAGAATCTAGAGGCCCCTGCGCGGGTGCGCAGGGGCCTCAGTTTTTAAAGAGTTACTTAGCGAACGAATTTCGTGAAACGATCGTTGATACGACCCCAGTGCAGGTTGCTGATCAAATTGTCGATGTATTTGGCGCGCCCCGGCCCATCCTTGTGGTAGTAAGCATGTTCAAAGACATCACAGGCGATCAACGGGATGCCGCCCCATATTGCCCCGTACTGGTGCTCATCGACCAGCACGTTCAATAAGCGACGGGACGAGAGGGCGTCATAGACCAGCAGCGCCCATCCACTCAACTTGGCCGAAATCCCGGCGGCCTTAAAGTCGGCCTTCCAGGCGTCAAAGGAGCCGAAGTCCTTTTCGATGGCTTTGAGGACCTGAGGGCCTTTCTTGGGGTCTCCATCCCCTCCCATCACTTCCCAGTAGATATCGTGGAGGAGGGCACCGGCGTGATTCCAGGTAAAGCGTCGTTTGAGCTCTCCGACGACGCTGTAATTGCCGTTGGCTGCGGCCCGATCCGCCGACTCGAGCCCCTTCTCGATATTGTTGAGGGCAGTTACGTATCCCTTATGGTGAGTGTTGTAATGCCAGTCGGTCGTCTCGGGACTTATGACGCTGCTCAACAGTTTCTTCGCCTCGTCATCGGAATAGGGACGTGTATTGAACTTCCACTCGAAGGCCATTGCGTTCCTCCTTTCCTTACGGGTTCCCCATCTACCGGGGCCGAGATCCCACCCTCTCTGGACAAAAGAAGGATGTGTGCACTCGGCGACGGAATGGGTTGAAATGGACGTGACTTGGGGTTCGGTATCGGGCATTAGTCTAATGCGCCAAACAGGGAAGGTCAAGGGGAAACAATCTGGAGATACACATGGAGTTCACGAGATCGGCAGCATGGGAAGTTCTGGCCGAGCATACGAAGAATGAAAATCTACGGAAGCATGCCCTCGCCGTCGAGGCCGCCATGCGCACCTATGCCAGAAAATTAGGCGAGGATGAGGAGAAGTGGGGCATTACCGCTCTGCTGCACGACTTTGACTATGAGCGCTATCCTGATCTGGCGGATCATCCGTTCCGAGGGGCCGAGATCCTGCGGGAGCGGGGATGGCCCGAAGAGATCATCCGGGCTATCCTCTCTCACGGGGACCATACGGGCGTTTCTCGCGAAAGTCTCATGGAGAGGGTCCTGTTCGCCTGTGATGAGCTGACTGGATTGATCACCGCGGCCGCCTTGATTCGGCCCGACAAGAACCTGCTCAATCTCAAGGTGGCCAGCATTAAAAAGCGAATGAAAGAGAAGGCCTTTGCCCGGACGGTCAAACGTGAGGATATCATTCGAGGGGCCGATGAGCTTGGCGTCGATCTTGACGAGCACATTGCCATCGTTCTGGATGCGATGTGTGGCATTGCCTCTGAACTTGGCCTTACCGGAATAACCGCATAGGATTCTTCAATTTTTTCTCTACAGGAAAGAGAAAATCTCCTTGCGCAAGATTGCGAGAGGGAGGATTTCACTTGTGGCCAGGCCTGGGGTTTTATAAGGTGGTGCGCGAGCCCAATTGTTGTACCAATGGCTTGAGTGAGGGATTGCGATGGAGACGGTGACGACAGCTCTGGGAGGAACCTTGATTGCCCAGGCGGGGTTTCGGCAGCGGATGGGGCGGGTGGCGACGGTTGCCCTCACGGTGAGTGCTACCGCCCCCGACCTCGATGGTGTGTTGCGCCTCCGAGATACCGCCTTCTATCTTTCGCATCACCGGGGAATCACGCACTCCTTTGTTGGCGGGGCGTTTTTGGCCTTGTTGCTGGCTGCTATCTTCTATCGGTTCAGCACGTATAAACATTACTGGCGACTCGCGGGGATCTGCTACCTCGGAATCCTATTCCACATCGTGACGGATCTTTTCACGAGCTATGGGACCAAGGTCTTCCTCCCCTTCACTGACCATAGGTTCGCGTGGGATATCCTTTTTATTATTGATATCTTCTTTACTGGAATTATTGTCAGCGGCGTTATCCTGGCCTATTGTTGGCGGTCTCGGTCAATCCAGATTGGACGAATAGCGCTGACGCTCCTTGCAGCGTATATCCTCATGGCGGCGGTGAGCCATCAGATGGCCCTGGTTCGCCTCCGTGACCAGGTACGGCGCGAGAGGCTGCCAGCCAACAAACTGGCAGTGTTCCCCAGGCCCTTCAGCCCATTGCACTGGTCTGGCGTGGTGGCGACTGGGGACGCTACCTATCAGAACTATTTCTCGATCCTGGATCGTCAGGATCAGCCATTTCGAGTCTACCAGCCCCCTCGCAATACCCCCTTTCTCCGGCAGGCTGAGCAAGTGGATCTGGTGGCCCTGTTCCGGAGGTTCGCTCGCTTCCCGGTTGTTACCCTAAGACAGGATAGAGACGGCCCGGTGGTGGAGTACTTCGATTTGCAGTTCGCCCACATCCAGGGCAGGCGACCTTTCCTGCTGGAGGTCGCCTTCGATCAGAACGGTAAGCCGCGATTTGCGGGATTTGTCCGCCGATAGGGGGGCGGAGACCCCGCGTTATGACTGAGAAAATCTGGTCCCGGCCGGTTCTCTCCTGGGCCTTCTACGATTTTGCCAATACCATCTTCTCTCTGAATATCATCTCGCTCTACTTTGCCCTATGGATCTCCACCGATCTCCAAGGTGGAGAATACCTGTATCCTCCGATCTACTCACTCTCGATGCTGTGTGTGGCACTCGCCGCCCCGTTCCTGGGTAACCTGGCTGACAAGAAAGGGCAGAAGCCTTTCTTATTTGTCTTCACGGCGATTTGTCTCGCTTCGACAGCCTTGCTCGCGTGGCCTCGCCAGGCGGGGCCAGCTCTGTTCATGTTTGCCCTCGCCAATTTTTCGTATCAGGTGAGTCTTGTCTTCTATAACGCCCTGCTCCCCGCGGTCAGCAACGACAGGATTCGGGGTCGGGTGTCGGGATTAGGGGTCGCGCTGGGCTATGTGGGAGCAATCGTGGGGATGTACCTGGTCCTCCCCTTCGTTGATCCTACCGCATATGGCTGGCTGCCATCGCCCCTCAAATGGATAGTGGATCTCTTGACCGTGGAAAAGATGGTAGGGGCAGCGCCGGTCCGGGTGAATGCCTTCCTCCCGACGGCAATTCTCTTTCTCCTCTTCTCCCTGCCGGTGTTTCTCTGGGTGCGTGAACCCCGCATCGTCCAACAAGCGGGGGTGAGGCAAGGGACCATCCGGGAAGTTCTCTGGACCCTCCGGACCCTGCCGGCGCATCGTGAGCTGTTTAAATTTCTTGTGGCCAACTTCCTCTACGCAGATGTGATGCACACCATAATCCTCGTAATGGCCATTTATGCCGAAAGAGCAGTCGGGTTTTCGACCCAGGCGGCCATCAATCTCCTCATTGCGATCTCCGCTGTCGGCGCCATGGCAGGTTCCTGGCTCTTCGGTTGGCTTGCCGATCGGAGACCGGTCAAATCGGTCATGCTCCTTATCCTCTCGCTGTGGGTTCTCACCCTTGTCCTTGCCTTCCTAGTTCGATCTCAGCTCCTCTTTTATCTGGTGGGAATGTTGGCAGGGGCCGGGCTGGGAGGCGTCTGGGTCGTTGCCCGCCTCTGTTTGTTACTTCTCGCGCCTCGAGAGAAGCTGGGAGAGTATTTCGGCCTCTACGGGGTCACGGGAAAGGCAGCCGCGGTCGTGGGCCCCCTCCTCTGGTCAAGCACCCTTTTCCTGTTCGCGGCGTATGGTCCGGAAAAATACCGGTTCGCCGTAATCACGCTCCTTCTTCTCCTCTTGGCAGCGATCGGCCTCTTCGCGACTGTCCGTTTTCCCTCCATGGAGGGGAACGGGTAGCGGAGAAGCGCGTTGCTTGCGACGTAGATGCAGAGGTGCTAAAATCCCGTTCTCAAAGGGGCAGAGGAAAGAAGTGATTATCCTGGGGATCGAAAGCGCCAGTACGCAAGGAGGAGTGGCCCTTGTAGGCGCAGGGGGGGTCGTGGCGGAGTATGTGCTGAACGTGGAGGCCACCTATGCCGAGCGTCTCATGCCCGCCATCGATCGGGTCCTTTACGACGCCCGCATGACGATTCCTGAGGTTGAGGGTCTGGCGGTGTCCATCGGGCCAGGCTCCTTTACCGGCCTTCGAATCGGGCTCAGTACGGTGAAAGGGTTGGCGCTGGCCACCGGTAAACCGGTTGTCGGAGTCCCCACGCTCCACGCGTTGGCCTGGAGTCTTCCATATTGCCGTTATCCGGTCTGTTCCATCCTAGACGCCCGGAAACAGGAGGTCTACTGTGCCCTCTTTGAATACCAGGGCTCCAACCTCGTCTGCCTGATGGAAGAGACGGTTCTGGATCCAGAAGCTCTGGCGAAGCGGATCGATCGGCCGACCCTCTTCGTCGGAGATGGATGGCGGGTCTACGGACCGTTTTTCCAAGAGACCCTGGGCCGACTGGCCATACCACCTCCCGCCTGCCGAGGGGCGTCTCCGGCGGCCGTGGCAGACCTTGGGCGGCTGCGGCTGCTCCAAGGCGAGAAAGATGCCGTAGAGAATTTAGTCCCCCGTTACATCCGCCTGTCGGAAGCGGAGCTCAAGCGGCGGATGAGGGAGTGAGGGTGGCGAACGGGGCAATGAGAATCGAGAAGATGCGGCCGGAGGACCTCGAGGCAGTTCTCCGGGTTGAGGTGGCCTCCTTCAGTCAACCTTGGACTCGAGAGATGTTCGAGGGGGAGCTGATCCCGGGGGTGTCTCTGGCCTTGGTGGCGCGGTCCGACGCCGACACGCTTGTGGGGTATCTCTGTGGATCGATCGTCGGGGACGAATTCCATATCAGCAATGTTGCAGTTGACCCCCGCGTTCGGCGGCGCGGTGTGGGTCGCAAGCTCCTTCTGTCCGCCCTCGTGGAGGCATCCCACCATGGTGCGAGTACCGCCTCATTGGAGGTTCGGGCCTCGAACCGGGCAGGGCAATCACTCTACCGAAACTTTGGCTTCACCGTGATCGGGCGAAGACGGCGCTACTATACTAGCCCGGTTGAGGATGCCGTCATCATGTGCCTCCAACCACTCAACGCTGCCGTTACCTCTCACACCGAGGGGGAAACGGCTTGACAAGATGGGGTCTGTCGTCCGTATATTGGGCGGACTTTCGCTGGATGCGCGGCATCCCATCTCCCTGGAGGTGGCAGTGGAATGGGAGCGTTTCCTCCTTCTCATCCTGAGGATCCTGTTCTGGTTGGGGGTCCTGTTCCCCGGATTCGCCTGGGCCGAGGACAGACCCCCTATCAAGGTTGGTGCCCTATTCCAGTTGACCGGTCCAGCAGGGGAACTTGGCAGGCACGGCTCCCAAGGAGCCAAGATGGCCGAGAAGGAGATCAACGAGCGAGGGGGGATCCTGGGGCGAAAGCTTGCAATTTACCTCACCCATGAGGGGGACGCCACGACCGGTGTGCAAGAGGTTCGTAGATACATCCTTGAGAATCGGGTCGACTTCCTCCTGGGAGTCAATTTGTCGAGCGTGGCCCTGGCAGTAAGCATGGAGGCAAAGAAACATCAGAAGATCATTCTCTTCACGCACGCTGCCACGGGTCAACTGACCGGAACGTGGTGTCACCGCTATGCCTTTCGACTGGTGGCGAACGCAGTGATGGATGCCCGGGCTGGGGCGTCAGTCATGAAGGACAAGCGGGCCAAGCGATGGTTTGGGATCGGGGTGGACTCAGAGCTTGGCCGGGATTCGTGGAAAGCATTTCAGGCGGCTATTCAGAAGGTCAGGCCAGATGTGCAGTTTGTCGGTGAGGCCTGGCCTAAGCCCTTTACGTCCGACCATACACCCTATATTCGCCAGGCGATGCAGGCCAAGCCGGATGCCGTCTGGTCCACGTTGTGGGGCGGAGACCTCGTGGCCTTCATCAGGAAGGCCAAGTCCCTCAACTTCTTTGAGCAGATCAAGTTCTTTGTCAACCCCGGCGGGGCTTCCCTCGGCGTTCTGGTCCCCCTGGGCGACGAGATGCCCGGGGGGCTGTGGGTTTCGACACCTTACTGGTTTCTTTACCCGGGTTCGGTGAATAACCGGGTCTTCGTGAGGGCGTACAGGACTCTATTCGGGGAAGATCCAGCCGATGTGGCTATGTCTAGCTATTCGGCTATTTACCTCCTCAAGCAGGCCATTGAGGAGGTGGGCTCGTTGGACACCGAGGAGATCATCGCGAAGTTGGAGGGTATCACCTACAGTGACCCCGAGGGAGTCAAAACGATTCGGATGGGGGACCATCAACTTATTGAAGATCTGGTTTGGGGACGGACTACCAAATCCGACAAGTACCCTTTCCGGGTTCTGGCCGATCTTGTGGTCGTTCCGGGAAAGGAGGTCGTCAGGTCAATGGAAGAGACCGGATGTGAGATGTAGGGGGAGAGGGTCGTCTTACTCATGTGAGGAGGAAGAGGGGTGATTGATAAGGAATTTTTGGAAATTCTGGCCTGCCCTGCCTGCAAGGGAGAAGTCCGACTCGATGAAGCAAGTGAGAGGATCATCTGCGAAGCGTGCGGTCGCCGGTATCCCATTCGGGATGGGATTCCTGTCATGCTGATCGATGAGGCAGAGCTCCCCTCGCGAGAGGGACAGTGAGTGAAGGTCCCGGACCAAGCCAGCCGTGAGAAAAACGTGCGCCTCATTGCCACCTTTGCGTGCATGTCGTTCAGCTTAGTAAGATTCTATCAGCATTTTACGATGCTTTCATCCTCTGGCTCAAGCTATGCTTCAACGAATGTGTGTCATATTGCGCTAAATTTGAAGCCATAGTCTTTCCGCTGACATCCTACCTCGCTCCCCAAACGACCCGGCACTGATGTCCCCTCATAGAACGGTTTTGGTTCGGTTGTTTTACGTCAGAAAGTATGCCGATGGAAACCAACTGTCGAGGCTGTATTTGCCCGTTCTATTTTTTATTTGCATAGCCAAGGGTCTTGGACTATAGTTCCTAGGTCCCTGGGGAACCCGGTCCAGGTACGGCCTCCCGCAGGCGTTCTATGTACTGCAGGGGAAGCCGGGCTTGGCCGAGGCGGACCTCTCCTTTGGCGAGGCCGTGACAGTCCGAACCCCCAGTGATGAGAAGATTGCGTTCTGTGGCGAGGCGGGTGAGGGTAAAGACATCCTCAACAGTGTGGGAAGGATGGAAAACCTCGATGCCCTGGAGTCCTACTTGAATAAGCTCGGGGATGTGCGCCAGTCCATTTGGGCCCGGATGGGCCAGCACCGCGATGCCCTGGGCATTCCGGATGGCTGCTATGGCTTGACGGGCGGTGAACACGCCCCGCTCCACATAGGCGGGCCTGCCCCAGGCCAAGAATCGGTCAAAGGCCTCCTGGAGACTGTTCACGACCCTTTGCCCGAGCAGAGCCCGGGCGACGTGGAGCCTGCCGACCGTTCCCTTTCCGGCTATACGAAGGACCTCAGGCACGGTAACGGTTATCCCAAGGTGGTGCAGACGACGGAGCATTTCTTCGAGCCGCTCTGTCCGTTGAGTCTGCAAGGGAAGGAGGACTTTCTGGAAGGCGGGGTCTTCCCAGTGGATAAAGTAGCCCAAGAGATGGGTATCCTGATCAAACTCGTGCACCGAGAGTTCGACTCCAGGGATGATCTCGACCTGGAACTCGGCGCTCGCCTGGAGAGCGTCGGGGATTCCGGCAACGGTGTCATGGTCGGTGAGTGCGATCGGATTCAGATGGCAGGCGGCCGCTTGGGCAACGACCTGTCGCGGTGAAAAGGTTCCGTCGGAGAAGTAGGAGTGGATGTGAAGGTCTGCTGCGACAGGAGAAGAGGGACTCATCAAATCGCCTCGGCCGTTTCGGCCACGCAATGGTGATGCAAGCTCAAACCGACTTCACTATAGGGAAGAAGGCGTGTAGCCGTCAAGGACTCGGCGTGCAAAGAATTCCTCGTTTGGCATGCCGTATGCGAACGTCGCGGTAACCCATCGGTACGGAGGATGTGATGGAGCTTGGCGTTTCGTCTCAGGGAGGGCGGGAAGTTGAAGCCGTCTTCGGCCCCGTGCTCGATCAGATCGTGGGGCTCTTAGAGGCAGAAGCGGGAGTCCTCTGGGTCTGGGAAGAGGCCGCCGCCGCCTTTATTCCTATCCTCTGTCGCGGTCGAGGAGGGTGGGCTGATCCCTGGAGCCCTTCCCACCCAGGAGGGATAAGCCAGGGAGATCTCGACGTCTGCCGACACCCGCTCCTCTTTGATGATCTCCCGCCCGACTTCCCTGTGCCGGCAGGCGAGCAGAAGATTCGTTCCTTCGCGAGCGTACCGCTCAGCGAAGGGGGAAAGGGCACAGGATTTCTGGCCCTGTACAGTCGGCGACGGGGTCACTTTGCACCGCGCGACCTGCGGTTTCTCCAGATGGTGGGTCAACTCATCGGGGTCACGATCGAACAGATGAATTCCGTTGATGACCGAAAGGGATGGGAGCAACAAGTCCACTCGGAAAAGCTGGCAGCCCTTGGGACGCTCGCGGCCGGAGTGGCCCACAATATCAACAACGTCCTGGCGGCCATCGTGGCCAGGGCCGATCTCCTGTTGCGTCAGGTTCAGGACGGCGATCTAAAACGGTGGCTGAATAGCATCCAGCAATCCGCCCTAGACGGGGCAAACACGGTTCGCCGGCTCCAGGACTTTGCCCGAGTCGAAACCCCCGAATCGGTGGTCCCCGTCGATGTCAACCGAGTCATCACCGACGTTCTCCAGTTTACGCAAGCCCGATGGAAGGATGAAGCACAGCTCAGTGGGATCAGGATCGAGGTGGTCACGGAACTCACGGATGTTCCCCTGGTTACCGCAAATCCGGCGGAGCTCCGAGAGGTCTTTACCAATGTGATCTTCAATGCCATCGATGCCATGCCGAATGGCGGACGTCTAACCGTGCAAACCCGTGCGTACCGGCGCCGGGATAGAGGGCCATCCGTCGAAGTGGTCCTTGAGGATACCGGGGTTGGAATGTCTGAGGAGGTACGGCAAAAGATCTTCGACCCCTTCTTCACCACGAAGGGGGTGAAGGGGACCGGCCTCGGTCTCAGCACCTCCTACGGGATCGTCGCCCGCCATGGCGGGTCGATCTCGGTCGAGAGTGAGGTTGGACAGGGTAGTCGCTTCTCCATCGCCTTTCCGATCCCCGCAAAGCTTCCACGAAGTCGGGAAGGTGTCTTAACTCCGACAGGGCATCTGACCGGACGTATACTGGTCATTGATGACGAACCTCACCTGGTCGAGGTCGTCACTAACCTCCTCAAGCTGGAGGGACACATCGCGGTGGGGGCGGGGTGTGGGATCGATGGGGTAGAGATGTTCCGGGCAGAGCCCTTCGACGTCCTGATCACCGATCTCGGAATGGCGGATCTCACCGGACTGGAGGTTGCCCGGAAGGTCCGCGCGCTTGACCCCGAGGTCAAGGTCATTCTGTGCACCGGGTGGAATGTGGCTGTGAGTCGGGTTGAACAACAGGCTGCGGGGGTAGACCGGCTTCTCGAAAAGCCCTTCCGGCTGGATAAACTCCTTCATCAGGTCCACGAGTTGCTTCGGGACGTGCCTCACCTGCAGTCCCGGGGGCGAGGCTAATACCTCCCTCCCGCTTGACCCGTCACCTCTCGGAAGCCGAGACTTGTGGTATCGGAATCTCCCGCGACAGTTGCGGGGGATTCTTTTTTATGTAGGCTCATGGACTAAACGGAAAGCGGTTGACGGGTTCGTTTCCTTCTAGAGATAATGGAAGCTCTTTAGCAACGGTTTACCACAAGCGACATAGGGCTACCCGAAGGGCAGCAGGGCGAGACGAAGATGAGCGATCGGGTTCGGGTACGGTTTGCGCCATCTCCCACCGGGGATCTCCATGTGGGGGGAGCGCGGACTGCCCTGTACAACTGGCTCTTTGCTCGACATCACGACGGGGTTCTTATCCTGAGGATCGAGGATACGGACGTGGAACGATCCACGGCGGAATCGGCTGAGGCCATTGTAGAGAGCCTACAGTGGCTCGGTCTCGACTGGGATGAAGGACCCTATCGACAGGCGGAACGGCTTGCGATCTACCGCGAGCATGCTGAACGGTTGCTCGAGGTCGGGAAGGCCTATCGCTGCGTCTGTACCCCCGGAGAACTCGAGGAGCGGCGGAAGGTGGCGTTGGCGGCCGGGCGTTCCCCCCGGTATGACGGTCGCTGCCGGGATCGCCGTCTGGAGCCGGAAAAGCCCTGGGCCCTGCGCCTGCGGGTGCAGGATACCGGGGTGACGATTGTGAACGACATTATCCATGGCGAGGTGCGTTTTGACAATGCGGAACTGGATGACTTCATCCTGGTGCGGTCTGATGGCTTGCCCACGTACAATTTCGCCGTGGTAGTGGATGACGCCTTGATGGAGGTCACCCATGTGATCCGGGGGGACGATCATCTCTCCAACACCCCGAAACAGATCCAGGTGTATCGGGTCCTGGATTTTCCCTTGCCCCAGTTTGCGCATGTGCCGATGATTCTGGGACCGGACCGAACACGCCTTTCAAAACGGCACGGGGCGACCTCGGTTCTGGCCTATCGTGACCTGGGGTATCTGCCAGAAGCACTGGTAAATTATCTTGTCCGTCTGGGATGGTCGCACGGGGATCAGGAAATCTTCAGCCGGGACGAACTCGTTCGATACTTCGAGTTGACGAGGGTTGGCCATACCCCGGCTGTCTTTGATCACGCCAAGCTGGATTGGCTGAATGCCCATTACCTTCGCGAGGCGCATCCGAAGCGGATCGCGGATCAGTTAGTTGCCTTCTGGCTAAAGGCGGGCGTCTCAGCGGAAGAAATCGGGGCGGCAACAGTTCACTGGTCCAGCCTGGGCAGGGCCAGGACCTTCGCCGAGGCGGTCGTTGAGACTTTTGGGGAGCGTTCCAAGACGCTGTGTGAACTTGCCCAAACCTCCCGTTTCCTCTTTCGGAGGCCGATAGAGTATGATGTTCGGGCTAGAGAGAAGTACCTCCAGCCTGAAACCGAGAGACATCTCCAGGAGGTCTGCAGGAGAATCCGGAACGTCAGCAGCTTTGACGCGGCAACCCTCGAAAAGTTGTACCGGGATTTCGTTGCTGAGCGTAGGCTGAAGTTGGGAGATGTTGCCCAGCCTACCCGGGTTGCCCTTACCGGTCATTCAGTAAGCCCACCGCTCTTCCAGGTTATGGAGCTTTTGGGCCGCGACATCTGTGTGGAGCGCCTCGAGGCGGTTTTGCAGCAGAAAAACGACTAGTACCGTTGCAACTATTTGTGACGACTTTCTCGCTGCACTCGATCACGGTCCTTGCAACAAGGGAGGCTGCTCAAATTCGGCCCCTCGATCTTCCTCGGGGTGGTGAGCGGTTCGGCTGAGCTCACCGTCGAAGCCCTGTCGAACCACTTATCAAGTTGGGACGGCACTAGGCTTGCTTGACAGGAACAGGAGGACCACTATGGGTCTACAAGAGGTCGTAGACAATCTGCGGGGCGAGCTGAACGCTCTAGAGAGGGAGTTTAAGGTCGAGATCCCGAAGAAGATCGAGGAGGCTCGTAGCCTGGGGGATCTCAGCGAGAATGCGGAGTTCCACGCGATTAAGGAGCGACAGGGATTCGTCCATGCCCGGATTGCCTCTTTGAAGCAGCGTATCGCCTCCCTCTCTGCCATTGACCCGAGGTCCGTTCCCCAGGATCGCGTGGGATTCGGCTCGGTTGTGCACCTTCTCGACAGCGACAGTGGAGAAAACCGGGTGGTTAAGCTTGTCGCACCCGAAGAGAGCAATGGAGAAAAGGGATGGGTTTCAATCGCCTCGCCCATCGGCAGGGGCCTGGTCGGTCGGCAGCAGGGGGAAGAAGTCCGTATCCAGACCCCTGGAGGTGTAAAGGCCTTTGAAGTGACCAAAATCATTACGTTGCACGAGCAGGAAGGCCCTTTTTCGGTTTGACTTTGAGGCACCCCTCGGCAATAGTGAGGCCACCCGCCACCCGGATTCGTTTAAATTGAATCCGGGCCTCTTTTTGACACCTGAGAACCCATTGCGGGGTCGGATAGTGGTAGTCCACCTGACTCTGGATCAGGTTGCCGAGGTTCGAATCCTCGCCCCGCAGCCACCCCCAGATAGCCGGCCCCATCGTCTAGCCCGGCCTAGGACGCCGCCCTCTCAAGGCGGAGACACCGGTTCAAATCCGGTTGGGGCCACCAAGCCAAAATCAATGATTTCCGTGATTTGACGCGCAGTTGTGGTGGAAGTGACTTACCCCACAATGTGCCCAAAAACCCCCAGAATTACCCCCCGCCGTGGCAACGGCCGTGGCAACGGCCTAGCGGCTCTTGCACGGGGGGTGAAAAAGGATAGAAAGGGATCAAGGTCGCTATAGCCCGTCGCGGGCATATTTATAGGCATAGCACGACGGAGGATTTGAAGAATGCCCAATGGTGAAACACGGTGCCCAATTTGCGGAATCGAAGCTCGCATAACTGGTATTGGAACCCGAGACGCCAACTTCGTCGACTGTGCGCGCTGCGGCGAGTTTGTGATGACCGGAACACTCTTTGTTGTCTTTAGAGGATTAACTCCAGACCGCCGTGCACTCCTTCCATATTTGTCGGCTTATACGCGACAAGCGATAGCGCGAGGTATCCGAAGCGAACTCACTACAGAGAATTGGGCGGATTTCGCCAAATCGCATATGGGAACACCAGTGTCCCAGAAAGTGAACAAGCTTTTGGAACTCGTAGCATCTCGTTCTTCTCATCCCGGAGACATAGTCGATGTAAATACTAGTCTTGATTACCCTCTGCTGGATGCAAGTTCTCCCGGAGAATTGGGCTATCTCCTGGACCATGTGATAGGACTTGAGTATCTGCGGCAGGTCGCCCCTAACAAGTATGTTCTCACCGTTGGCGGCTGGCAATGCCTCGAACCTCCGAAAGGGGGAGGCGGCATACCCGGTCGCTGCTTTATAGCCATGTCCTTCCATGAATCCCTCGAGGAGGCGTACGAGACGGGCATCCGACCTGCAGTCGCAGAATGCGGAATTGAGCCCGTTAGGATTGATAGGGTCCACCACAACGAGAAAATCTGCGATAAGATTCTTGCGGAGATTCGACAGTGCCAATTCGTTGTGGCGGATTTTACACTCCAGCGTGCTGGGGTCTACTTCGAGACAGGTTTTGCTATGGGATTAGGCCGTCCCGTTATTTGGACGTGTCAGGAGGATGATTTCGAAAATACACACTTCGATACTAGGCAATACAACCACATTGTCTGGACTGGACCAGACGACCTCAGAGCTAAGTTGGCTGAACGAATAATGGCTACTATTGTTAGATGAGCCAATATGGAAGGATGGGCGCAACCAATGCCTGACGGTGTGTCCCCAGTGTTGGAGAACGATGGCCCACAAAGAGAGCACGACCGAAGCGGGGCAACCACCAGCACCTGAAGGTGTACTAGCTTTTTGGTGGTGGTACGTGCTCTGGTACGACGGGAAACCAGACTCGGACGCTTTCGTTGACCGCCTGAAGAACTGCGATCCCCTCAGCTTGCTGTGTGAGCTGCGACTGACAGACAACCGATGGCAGCATGGAGTCGTTTTCGCTTTGTTGACGTTCTGGGCGGACGTTCATCAAAGCGGGGGAGAACACCGTGAGCGTGCCCCCGCGGTTCTTGATGCACGCTGACTGTCAGCTTTCGCCTCATTAGTAGTTGTAATCTTTCCAGGGGTTCGGGTACATTTGAGTACGACGATGATCTACACCCATGTTTTGAATCGGAGCGAAAAGGAGTTCGAAGTCCCGCAGATTGCCTTGAGTCCGCGGAAAACCTGCGGTCTTATACGGAACCATATATGACACCCGGGGGACTAAGCGCAGATGGTGGAAATACCTGAAAAAATGTGACTTATGCGGCTCTCCCGCCAGCAGAACCGGGGGATCTTATACCGCAGGAAGAGAAGAACTGGGGTCTTATACCGAACAAGATAATCCATAGTTAGGCGTGGATATCCAGGCCTCAACCGACCGTTGCGAAAGGGTCATTGCCATGTGTTCACGCGATAAGGAGTTGCGCCTTGGCCGTGCAAATCATTGATCTCGTCCATCGCTTCGATACTGGAGAAATTCTGCTTCCCATGATGCAACGAGATTACGTTTGGAAGGCGGCCAAAGTCGTGAAGTTGCTTGACTCCTTGTACAAACGCTGGCCCATTGGCTGCTTCTATGTGTGGCATACCACGCAGCCCCAGCCAAGCAAAACTCGGGTAGGTGCTGGCACTCCTGCTCGTCGCTCCATTGATGGCTTTTATGGATTCCTTCTTGATGGGCAACAGCGCCTCACTAGCCTCTCCCTCGCTATAGCCGGGGAGGCTGCCGAGAAGTCCGACACCCGCGCTTTCTTCGACGTCGAAAAAGACCGTTTCTTCCTGGGCAACAGCAACAAAACGGTCAAGAAGAGAATTGCTGCATCTGACCCAAGCCTTGTTCCGCTCTCTTATCTCGTTGCCGGTCAGGATGCTGACTCAAAAGCCTTGCAAACGACTATCCAACGAGTCATCGATGGTCTTAGAGAATGGAAACGACTCGATGGCACTTCAGATACCGAGATCCAGTATCGAACCCGTCTTCAGGCCGCAGCAACAATTCTGCATCAGGACGCGCTTTGCGATGAGTTCCACAACGATCACGTCGAGGCTGCAATTGAGGTCTTTTCGCGCCTAAACAAGGGTGGCACTACTCTATCCGCAGGTGACGTCGAAGCGGCGCGCCTATCACAAGAGGCTACAGCGCATATTGTCGATCCAATGCGCAGTTTCGTCCAAGACCCAGACGTGATGGCGTTGGGTTTCAATTTCTCATTCGTAACTCGCGCCCTCGTGACAATTCATCGCGGCTCGTCTAGGTTTGTGAATCTACCCCGCAACTGGGCTGCTAGCGCTGAAGAGCTTGATGCATCTTGGTCCGCGACCAGGAAAGGCCTGCAATACGCCGCGAAACTAGTCCGCGAAGAGTTAGGTTGGACCACTCGACGCTGGCTCCCCTCAGCCAACGCTCTTATTCCTGTCGCCTACCTATTCAAAAATCACACCAGATCGCCATCCAAGAAGGAGCGCGAGCTGCTAAAACGCTACCTTCTTCTGACTGGCCTACGGGGTCTCTTCCGAGGATCTGTCGAAACATCGATCAACACCTTCGTGAACCCAATCAAGACAGCTCACGCAAATACAAAAAACAGAGCGCTCCTTTTGGTGAACCGCATTCCACAGAATCGGCTCTTCAAGATCAAGCCTGAGGACATCAGGAGTACAACGGGAATGTACTCGCCTTTCATGCAGATTTACCTTAGCTATCTTATTTCCAAGAATGCCAAGAGTTGGCCGAGCGGCCGGTCCATTCGTGAGGTTGCCCTGGGCCTGATTCCCGGAGATCCCTTAGCAGTTCATCATATTTTTCCACGGGAATTTATGATGGAGCTTGGATTGCCGCCCGAACAATTCAACACCATGGCCAACTATGCAATCCTCGCTCAATCCGACAATGCTGAGTTGGCAGACGATCCACCAGCAGAGGCATACGCTAAGTTGTCATCGCAAGAGCGTAACATGGCCTCGGTTCAATTGTTTTTTCGCATATCGGACGAGTTACTGGATCCTCAAGCCTACGATGAATTCCTTGATCATCGTGCGAAGAATCTTGCGAACGCACTAAACTCATTTCTTGAGCTATAGGTGATTCAGTGGACTCCTCATAACGCATGGAAGCTCAACCACGCCTAACACCGCGTGCACCCGACGCGCTGCGCGCCTGCGGCAACGGCGTTCGGTATTCGCCGAAATCGCTTCGCGGGTCCACACCTGGCTTCACCTTCTATACCGAATCCACCCCACGCTCGACCGTTTAAGGGTGTCCTTCGGGCCTCGCTCTATCGACTCCGGTGTAGATTACAACCAGTAACCTGGCTAGTGATGATTAGTAGTTGTAATCTTCCCAGGGGCCTGAAGGCCTACCCGCGACAACCAGCAGGGATTGCGCCAGCCTCTTGACACCCTGGCACTATATGTACTTAAGGGCTCCGCAGGAGACGCAGGGATGGAACCGCGCTGGCGATCTGGCATGCGGCAGCTTCCCTGTTCCCTTCGACCCCACCTCCGGGTCGTCCAGATGGTGCCCTTAAGACAACCCCAGTTTGCCCTTGACAGTGCATGCCTATTGGGGTACAAACGACCCCCCTTCCAGGCAACCCTTTGTCGCGTGGGTAAGCCATTGATTAGGGGAGCGGCTAGTTCCCCGAGGTAGTAGTAAGTTGTTACCGGGCTGGAGCATAGTCCCCTCGGCCCACTGCAAGGCACAATCGACGGCGCAACACAAATTCAGACGCCCTCTCAGGCGGAGCACGGCCTGGAGGGCGTTTTGCTTTTTAATGTGGGCGCGATCAAGCAAGGAGTCACCTGCAACCCAGAGCAGCTTGACGTTATAATTTCCCTTTCCAGTTACGCGAAATTTTGCTCAGCGAAACCGGGAGAGAGGAGTTTCCGATGAAAAGAATGGTAAATAGGGCGGTACTTTTGACGCTCATTGTTGTAGCAGCGCTCGTGGCCCTGATGCAGCTTGACCCCGTCCCTGTCCGTTCCCAAAAGACGGTCGTGGAACAACCGGCCAGGCACGCCTCGGTGGAGATTCCTGAGGCGACTAAGCAGCAGGTCGTGGTGGCCTATGGCAAGCTGCCTCTCAGCTTTGAAC
>JAPUFX010000051.1 GCA_027293415.1 Candidatus Methylomirabilota bacterium | reverse complement strand
ACGATGTCTGCAGGTGGACCCGCCTCAGGTCAACGTGAGCGAGGCCTGGCAGATCGTCACGATTCGTCAGGGGATCGAGGCGGAGCTCGCCAGGAAGATCGTCAAGATTACCAAGGGCGGGAAACTCAAGGTCCAAGCCGCCATCCAGGGCGACAAGGTTCGCGTCACAGGCAAGAAGAGAGATGAGCTTCAACAGGTTATTGCCATGCTCAAGGATTCCGATATCGATATGCCGCTCCAATATACGAACTACCGCGACTAATCGGCCCTGACCTCTGATTCGTGGCTTGGGCTTCATGTGAGAATCGAAAAACGTGCAATGCCTTTTTGTTCTTGCAATTGTTCGAATAAGAGTTAATAAGTAACCATCGGAGACGATCGAGTTGATCCGATTGACCTTTCCCCTGCTGGAAGATCGCAGAATCAATCGCTTTACACCCATGTTCTGGCGCTTCACAGTCAGCTTAACGATCCTAGTCACCCTCGTCATTTCCCCTAAAGCTTTCGCCGAACCAAGAATGGTTGAGTTGATGTTTGCCCGGGATGTGGTCCTAAGGGAGCCCGTGCGACCATTCAAGCCGGGGGCCTACTGCGAACGTGAGGCGGAGCCTGCAGGACCCATACCTGTGGTGGATTCGCAGGTGGAAAACAGGGTCTTCTTCTGGAGCCTTTACACCAACGCAACCGAAGGTGTTTTACGCCATAGCTGGTACAAAGAAGGCGTCGAAAAATACGGTGAAAATATCGAAATCGGAGCATCTGGGTGGTGGCGGAGCTGGAGCGGCAAGGACATCATTTCCAAAGAGGATGCTGGGAAGTGGAAGTTGGTGGTCTCCACGGTGGGTGAAAATAATCAAGTCATCTGTGTCGTTCACTTTCTGGTAAAATAACCTGTCCCCTTATCTAGCACACCATTAAGCCCTTCTCCTCTAGCAGGCTGCTGAAAAAGACTCATATGCTTCGTTGCGCTCAATCGCCTCGCTCCAACGTACCGCCTAAGTACGCCTCAGCTCGTCGATTTTTCGCGCGCCTCGCCTCTGAGATCTTTTTGACCAGCCTGCAAGCAGCTTAATTCAACAACCTGCTAGACTTGACTTCTTGGCTGCCTTCAACCATTGTGACCTGACCCCCCTCGACTGAATATGCAACCTGAGGACCCTCCATCCAACCCTGAGTCACAGGACCAGCCCACGACTCGTCGGACCGCCCTGGCCACCATGCGGCACCGAGACTTCCGTCTGCTCTGGTTGGGCCAGTTGGTCTCTACCATGGGAGACCAAATGCAAACCGTCGCCATCGGCTGGCAGATCTTCATTCTGACCGATTCGACACTCCAGGTGGGTCTGGTTGGCCTGTTCCGTGTCGTACCCTTCTTGCTGCTTTCTTTCATCGGCGGAGCCCTCGCAGACCGGGTCAGCCGCAAAAAACTGATTTTAGCGACGCAGAGCGTATTAATGTTGCCAACACTGGCGTTGGCCATTGGAACGGCCACAGGTATGGTTACCCCGGGGTTTATCTATGTAGTCTCGGTCATCTCCGGCGCTGCAACGGCCTTCGATGCCCCGGCGCGCCAGTCTATCCTTCCCAACCTTGTACCTCGAAACGAGCTGGCCAATGCCATAACGCTCAATTCCATTAGCCGCCAGACAGCCACCATCGCCGGTCCCGGGCTCGGGGGACTCGTCATCGGTTTTCTGGGATTGGCTCCGGCTTACGCCATCAACGTAGTCACCTTCTTGGTCGTGATCCTCGCACTACTTCTCATGTCGGTTGTGCCGGCACCAAAGGGGGGAGTGAGCGGGACATGGGACGCTGTCCTCGGGGGCTTCAAATTCGTTCGCAAGGAGCCTCTCGTTTTATTGCCGCTCACAGTGGATTTTGTCGTAACTCTGATGCGCTCCTATCGTGTCCTGTTACCCGTCTTCGCACGGGACGTGCTGGGTCTTGGACCCGAAGCCCTGGGACTACTCCACTCGGCCGGCTCAGTGGGTGCAGTGGCAGCGGCAACGGTGCTTGGCGCGATCGGTGATATCAGACACAAGATCGTCGTTATGCTTGTGGCTTACGGGTCCCAAGGGGTGTTTCTCATCGGTTTTGCCTTTTCCCCGACGCTCCCCATCGCGCTGTTGATGTTGATGGGCTACGGAGTCGGCAATGTGGTATCGGAAGTGATGCGAGTCACCCTGGTGCAGTTGAGCACACCCGATAACCTAAGAGGCAGGGTAACGGCCCTGGCCTCCATGTTCACCAGGGGTGGCCCCGAACTCGGGCAGGTGAACCTGGGAGCCCTCGCCACCTTACTTGGACCCATTGTAGCTGCTATCCTTGGTGGCAGCGGCGTGGTTTTAGCTTGCGCCGGTTTTGCGCTGCTACCGTCCTTGCGCCGTCTCATGAAAGAGCAAAAGGAAGCGGTGCTCAATTCATGACCCTTTATATATTAGCGCACCTCGACTCGACTATGATCTCTCAATCAATGGGATGGTCTCATTTAGGGAGGATCAATGCCATTCCCGGTAGTTCTCATTCCCGTAGCGATCTCTGCAGTACTAGCGCTGATTAGGTATCGCGTTCGAGTTGATCAAATTCTAGCGGTGAAGAAGACTTCAGACGCGCTTCCCTTCACTCTGCCGCCGCTACCCAAAGTTAACTTCGAACACACCTCCGCCATGGCGGAGTATTTCAGGTCGCAGCAAGGCCAACTGCTGCTCGACTCTGCCAATATGACCGGGACCTTTGTGGACTTTGTGGCCGGGCGCCCGCGCCGGACCATGAAGAAGACCACCGATCTCTTGAAGCTCTATTACCGAACGACCGGCGGCCGGCCCAAGTCACCCGCTAGTCGGACGGGTTCGGGTCTCAATCCAAACGCGGAAAAGGCCCTCACCTATTACCTGGTTGATTCTTACCGATTGTCTACCAATTCAGCGACCACGCGAATCCTGCTGGCGACCGCGGACATCCTGATGGAATTTGCAGGTGATAACGCGGCCGTCTTCATCTCAAACCCAAAGACAGCCAGCATCGTCACTACCCTCCTGCGCGAGTTTGCTGCTAGGCATGACTTCAACGAGCAAAGCCTAGACAGCGTCTTTAAAAAACTTCTTGGTTCCGCTGTGATCGCAGCGCTGGACAACAAAGAATCGCTACCTGACCACCCTGCACTCCTCGTACTCTACTCGGCCTTGGGGGACGTTCGCCAAAAGATGGGTAAGGACGGCGACGATTTCATTGCCAAGATCATCAGCGCGGAAGGATTCCAGACCGTAGTCTCGTCCTACCTCACGACAACGGTACGGGACCCCGCTTTTTTGGAGATGCTTGCCAATCTATCGGGGACAAAGAAGCTCGATGAACCGAAACGCAAGCTTGTAAGAGAAGTCTTCGGTGCCACGCTGATCACCCTTGGCAGGGATCTTCAGGACGTCCTTGAAGATCCAGCCAAGCTCATTGGCGTACTCGAGGCGGCCATCACCACAGCAGCTGCAAACGCCAACGGGGTCATCCGAGTGCTTGGTGACGACCAGCCTCTACTGAGCGTTGTCCTTGAAGCCGTTGCTGGCCGGGTCGCTAGTAGAAAAGACCTGTTCGACTCCATGGGCAGCGGAGAATTGCTGGGAGCTATGTACAAAGCCAGCC
>JAPUFX010000050.1 GCA_027293415.1 Candidatus Methylomirabilota bacterium | reverse complement strand
GCTCCTACACCCTACGCTCAGAGAGCCCCCTATGAGTATACTTGTTGATAACCCAAGAAGGCTTTGCTATGATAATAGTCTAAATCGAGCACAGGTCGAGGGGCCCCAAGGACGTGCCGCTCGGCAAAGGCCACGACGCCTCAAGGAGGACGAGGTTCCTTCTTGAGGTTTTTTATTTTGATTTCCACTCAGCGCCTTCAGACGGAGAAAAAAATGAAAGGACGGCAGATCAGCAGTTTCACGTTATGTATATCCATCTGGCTCGCGACAGTGCTCGCCTTCGTTTGCCCCCGGCTTGCAGTGGCCACGCCCTTTCCTGGGCCGGACGACTTTGGTTACAGAGGCGTGACTATCCCGTTTAACCTGCGCGATATCAGTGGTAGCGGCACGGTTGTCCCACTCGGCGACGATCAGGTGAGTGCGGCCATCCCAATCCCCTTTCCGTTCAACTTCTACGGAATTGATTACACCCAGCTATTTATCTCGTCCAACGGCTTTGTTACTTTCACCCCTACCGGCAATAATGGATGCTGTTTTGGCCGGCCGCTGCCCCAGGCCCGTGTTCCGAATAATCTCATCGCCCCATTCTGGGAGGACCTGAATAATCCACAGGGTAACATCCGCTTCCAAACGCTGGGGACGCCTGGTAGCCGAGAGCACGATGCTCTCTCAGCTCGACGCCCTGCTCAGGCGCCTCGGCCTAAGGTCCTAGGACCTTTTTGGCTTCGAAACAGCACCTTAGGGTGATTGACAACTCTCGAAGAGGAATCGAAACTTGCTATTAAACGCTCTCCGCAGATAGGGGAAAGATGGAACCGGGGGTAACTTTAGCAATTCCTCGGCCCACCGCAAGGCATGATCGACGGCGCAACACACATTCAGACGCCCTCTCGGGCGGAGCATGGCCTGGGGGGCGTTTTGCTTTACAGCCACAGGTGCCGAGTTCAAGGAAATCTTCGTCTCGACACGAAGCGCCTGCCTCAATTATTCTGCTCTCACCCAAAAGGGAGTTCTTATCACTTCACTTCACTTTATCACTTCACTCTTCACTACTTGATCACTTGGGTTGATAGCTGATACCTGAGCGTTCATCAGTTCTTGGCGTGTCGGCCGTCAGTGCCGTGCCAGCGCAGCGGCAAATCGATCCGTTGACGAGTCGCTGGGATAAAGTGCAGCCTATTTATTGGGCTGACAGGCAAAAGCAAGGTCAAACCGGAACCTTACCCAAGGGGCCGCTGCGATTCGACGGTGCCTTGGCCTGGAGCCTGGAGTAAGGGAGGGATGGAGGTTGTCACGAACCTTTTATGTCGAAAGGAGGGAACTCATGGACATGTGGCGAAGGGGAGCTCGTCTCCTCATGCTGATGGCGTTGGCCGCTCTGCTGGTCAGCGGGGCACCGGCCCTGGCAGGGAGTGAGGCCCAGGGCGATCTTGCGACGCAAGCCCAGACCGCTATCCAGCAGGCGGACGTGCTCATCGAGGAGTACGCTCAGCAGCTGGCCTCAGGCGAGGGCGACGAGGACGCCCGCGACCGGCTGCAGGAGGCGGAGATCGAGCTTAAACGCGCCGAAAGTCGCTTTAACAGCGGAAACTACGAAGGCGCGCTTGAGCACGCGGAAAAGGTCGAGCGGGAGCTGAAGCAATAGGCCTGCGCAAACGGAGAAAGGAGGACATGACCATGAGACCAATCACGATTGAGCGGAAGATACTGACTGCGGGCGCGTTGCTCGCCGTGTTGCTCTTTGTGCCGACGCCCGGCGAGGCCGCCGACCAGTGCGTCAACGTCGGGGGCACGGGTGGATGCTTTGCCTCAATTCAGGCGGCCATCGACGCCGCCAGCGCCGGCAACACGGTGACGATCGACAAGGGGGTCTACCTGCAGCAGTTCGACGTCCCGGTCGCTAAGACCGGCCTCACCGTCAAGGGGAAGAGCCGGAAGAAAGTCATCATCGACCCAGAGGTTGAACCCTTCGGCAACGGCATCGACGTCTTCGCCGACGGCGTGACGCTGAAGGAGTTTACCCTTCGGAACGGGACGAGCGACGGCATCCGTGTCCACCCCGGAGCGAACGGGACGGTGATCAAGAAGGTTACCGTCACCGGACCGGATAGTGATTGCATCAATATCGACGACGGTCCCACCACGGTGGATAAGGTGAAGCTCCTCGGCTGCGGTTCGGAGGGGATCGATGCGGACGCCGCCGACGTAAGCATTTATCATAGTGAGATCAGAAACTGCGATGACGACTGCATCGCAGTCAACGGGGACCGCGCCAAGATCGTGGACAACAAGATCGAGGTTTCCGACGGCCGCGAGTGCATCGACCTTTTCGGCAACGACGCTGAGATTAAGAAAAACGACATAAGAAACTGCAACGGTGATGGGATCGACGTCCGCGGCAACAACGCCGTGATTAAGAAAAACGACATCTTCGTGGCCGGGGTATGTATCGACGGGTCGGGCAACAACGTCCTGATTGCCGATAACGACATGCGCGCGTGCGAATCCAGGGGGGTCGACTGGAGCGGCGACAACCCGGTCGTCTACCACAACTCGGTGAAGGGCGCTTATGATGAAGGGTATCTGGTCGACTGTTTTGCCCCCGGCCCTTGCTCCAGCGGTGAGGTAACCGACAACAAAGCCAGAGACATCGCCGACGATAGCCAGGGCTTCGACATCTTCGCCGGTGTCGCCGGCTTTCTAGTGGACGGCAACGAGGCCCGCCGGGCGGCGGACGAAGGGTTTGACATCTCGGGAACTGGGATCACCATCCGGCACAACAAAGCCAGAGACAACGGCGGGGATGAGAACGAGCCCGGCTTCAAGATCTCCGGGACCGGCCACATCCTGTATCATAACGAGGCCGAGGAGAATCATGGCGACGGGTTCTCAATCGGCGGCACCGGCCACACGCTGACCGACAACGAAGCCGAGGAGAACCGGCAGGATGGCTTCGACGTAAAGGGAGCCACCGGCATCACACTTGAGAACAACGAGGCCAAAGAGAACAACGGCGTGGGCTTCGAGGTGAGCTCCGGCGCCACCGCCACGCTGACCGGCAACAAAGCCAAGGGCAACCGCATACCCTTCTGTAACGAAGGCGTCGCCACGGATGGCGGGGGCAACAACTTCACCCTCGGCACCATCGCCTGTGTCATCGGTGACTAGCGCCTGTCTGCAAACAGACGCGGAACACCGGGTTGCCCTCTCCCCTTACTTCGGGGGGAGAGGGCGGGGCGCGGGAGTGTGCACCGCATTGTCCCGAGGGAAACCATGAAGCCCGGCAGCCTCTTCACGCTTCCCCTGCTCCTGACCGTGAGCCTCGCCCTTCTGCCGACTCTGAGCCCCGCCGCGGAGAGGCTTGAGCCCCCCGAGGCCAAGGCCCAGCCAGCACAGCTGGCTCGAGGTATCCAGTTCGCCGATGATTCCCTGACCGTGAAGGTCACCGATATGCCGCTGACCGAGCTGCTTCAGGAGATCGCCCGCCAGAGCGGCCTCACCCTGGTGCTGCCCGGCTCACTCCAGGATCGGATCAGCGTAGAGTTTCACCAGCTCCCCCTAAAAGAAGGACTGCGGCGGATCCTGCGCCATCAGAACTTCGCCCTCGAGTATGCGGAACAAGCCCCTGAACAGGGTCAGTCGACCGCGCCGCGCCCGACGAAGCTCTGGATTCTCTCCCGGGGAGACGCAGGGCATCCTGGCCAACCCACGGCTGGTGAGCATCCGAGAGCTCCGTCCTCCCGGCGAGATGAGGTTGAAGACAGTCCTGTGTTGGAAGAGGCCCTGCTCAGTGACGATGCTGGGGAGCGAGAGGAGGCGGTAAAAGCCTTAGGAGCAAGCGGGGGCCCCGAGGCGGTGGGGCCCTTGAGCCTGGCCTTGGCCGATGAGGATGAGGATGTGCGGGAAGCCGCGATTGCGGCTCTCGCCGACCTCGGCGGGGAGGCTGCCGCCGAGGCCTTGGCCGCTGCGTTGGAAGATCAGGATCGTCGGCTACGGAATCGGGCGGTGGAGGCGCTTCAGGACATTGGCGGGGAGGCTGCCGCCGAGGCCTTGGGCACTGCGTTACACGACGAGGATGGCCGGGTGCGGCAGGCGGCGGTCGAAGCCCTCGAGGAGATCGGTGGGGAGGCTGCCGCCCAAACCTTGGCCATCGCGTTACGAGATCAGGATGCCTCACTGCGGGAAGCCGCGGTAGAAGCCCTCGGGGAGATCGGGGGGCAGAGTGCCATGCTCCTCGTACGGCAGGCCTTGGCCGACCCGGATGAATCCGTCCGCGACACCGCAGCCGACACGCTGGAACAGCTGAGACGCCAGATCCGCTGACGCGCCACACGCGATCTCACTGTTCCCTGGAACTCAACCCCTTTATTTTTTCAAGAGACTGTGCCCGAGGAGGATGCAGTGCCCGGGGCTGTTATCACCATGCAGACCTTTGGGGACTTCTTAGGATTTAACCCCCACTGTCACATCCTCTGTACAGATGGGTGTTTTAACGGCAAGGGCATGTTCAGAGGAGATGGGGTCACTCATTAGAAGGCTCCTGTCAAGTGGGAATACGTCTCCCCCCCACATTTGTATATTCCAATCCGTCTTCCCCGTCCACCGGTGATTGACCGTCACGCACCCCGATTTTCGATGGTAGTGGCGTCGGCCGCGTCTGCCGGTCCGCACCAGTCACTCATCAGGATCAAGGCTGCGGGCGTCTCGGCCATGCCTCGAGACGCCCAGCCCCTGGCACCTCCG
>JAPUFX010000049.1 GCA_027293415.1 Candidatus Methylomirabilota bacterium | reverse complement strand
CTCTTAATTCTGCTTGTCCATTACATCCCTAGTGCCCCTCCAACTAATTCTTCCTAAACACCGCGAGCTTCCGCCAGGGGCACTGAGGGGTTGGAGGGGAGAGGCTCCCCTCCGCCTGGGGGGTGCTCAGCGAGGCCAGCGCCGAGCGCCGAAGGGGGGCCTGCCCCCCTAGCGGAAGTGCCGCACCAGACATAAATGTGTTAGTGAGAAATAGTTGGTGCGGCACTAGTATGCCTTTCCTCCTGATCGCCCGTCTGCTTACCCGCTAGGCCCGTTTTCTGCCGTTTCTTGACCACGAGATATTGTACGCTCTTGAATGGCCAGGGCATCACGGAGCCTCTGCCCCAGGTCATGGATTTCGTGCGTATGGGCGTGCAAGTGGGCATGAATTTCGCTTGGACGCCCTTCGAGGGCCCGCAGTTTGTCAAAGGCCGTGCCGATGATGTTGTTCAGTTCCCACGGCGTTGCGGACGGGAGTGCTTCCATAAGGTACTCCTTAACCTGCGCCAGGAGTTCCTGTTCGGCCCACGTCCGATATTGTTTGCCCCATTCCTCGCGTTCCTTCGGAGTCAGGCGTTGGTTGATGCCCTGGACGGTGTTTCTCGCCAGCCCGAGTTGCCGGGCCGTTCCTGCCACCGTGTAGCCTTGCGCCAGCATCATCTTGGCCTTGGCTTTCACTTCAAGGGATATGCGCTCTCCACGACGGCCTGTCTTGGTTCTTGGAGCCAGATTGCGGTTGCTGTGTTCTCTCTTCTTTTTTTGGGTGACCCTCGCGTTGTTGCGGGAATGAGGGAAGCGGTTAGCTTCCCGTTGGCACGCGAATTGCTTTTCTCTGAAGAGAGCAGCGAGAGGGAAAGAAAGGAGAAGTGATCATGAAAAGATTGCCTGTGCTACTGACTAGCATTCTAATACTCGCTCCGATTGTGCTGCTGCTGACCTGGTTGCTCTGGGTCGCCGGGCTATCCTGGTGGGTCGGCACGGTCAGCGGGCTCATCTGGGCCGTCGCAATCTTCGCCCTGGGCACCGCTCAGCCTAGAAGGAAGGAGGTGCAAAATGTATAACAGAGGATTGTTCCTCGCAATTACGATGCTGACCGCGTTTTAGCTTCCACGGCCCACGACCATGAGCCCGGCATAGTTCCTCCATGATTAGGTCAGTGGGTTGACACCCCTCCAGCAATGACGTGCCCCGCCGGAAGCCATCCAAGTACCTTTCCCCCCCTGATCGCGCGTCTGCCAGCGTGCTAGGACCGTTTTCGGGTGTTGTTGGGGCCTCGGTAAGTTTCCTACTAAATTCCTTGGGGTAGCCTACAAATTTGCGAGAGCGACGTAGCACACGAACCCGATGTGCGACTCACATCCACACCCCTGCGGGGCAGGTTGCGCCCAGGTTGCAGAATAGGGACACATCTGCGTAATTTCGCGTTGTCCTGCATCCCTAAGTGTGCTAAATTCCTATACTGCTTGGCTTGCCTCCTCAAGAGGAACTTTAACGGGGGGCAATTGACAGCTCTAACCCACCATGTTAGCGTAAGCGCAGCCAGCGTGTCACTTAGCTCAGATCTGCCAAGGGGTTTCGGGATGCAGGTACAGGTCAGGCTTTTTGCAGTAGCCCGGGATATCGTGGGACAGGGGGAAGTTTCCCTGCAACTGACTGAGGGGAGTACGGTTGGGGATTTGATGGAACATTTTTTCACCCGATATCCTGAACTCAAGGCGATAGCCGGGTCGCTGCTCCTCGCAGTCAACCGGGAGTTTGCGGAGCGGACCGTCAAGCTCCAAGAGGGGGACGAAGTGGGGGTTATCCCTCCGGTCAGTGGAGGCGGTCATGTTTGAGGTCACCGAGAAACCCCTCTCGGTAGCAGAAGCCGTCTCCGCGGTCAGCAAGAGGACATGTGGGGCATTGGCAACCTTTACCGGAATCGTCCGAGAGTTTTCCCGAGGGAAGCAGGTTTCCTATCTCGAATATGAGGCGTATCCCGAGATGGCCATTGCCAAAATGCGTCAAATCGAGCAGGAGATTCGGGACAAGTGGGAGATCGAACAGATCCTCATCCACCATCGAATAGGTCATCTCGAGATTGGCGAAGCCAGCGTTGTGATTGCCGTCTCTGCCCCCCACCGTCGGCAGGCTCTAGAGGCCTGTGCCTACGCCATTGAGCGCCTCAAGCAGATCGTTCCGGTGTGGAAAAAAGAGGTCTCATCTGACGGCTCATTTTGGATCGGCATGGGCTCCTGAGGTTCGATTCTCTCCCGCTCGGGAAAGCATTCTTCGTCGGCGGGAAATTCCATTCATTGCTTCAGTGCGGTCTTTCCGTTACGCACGGACCGATTCGATGGGCACCAGGACGGCCACCCCCGCCTGCGCTGCGCTTCGGCGGCGGGACCCCGGCCGGTCCGAAAGGACTCCGGACTCCTTCGGAGACGCAAGCCAGTTTCCGCCTTCCTGAGGATTTGCTCCCCTCGCCGGATCGCCCTCGGGATGCCTGCGCTCAGGCAGATGTCACTCCCCTGAACGAGGAAGGCTTTTGAAGACGTAACTGAGTCGAAGGGGTTCGCGTGGTGAACGAGCGGGTCAGGTTTGGGATCCAGAAGCTGGATGAGATGTTGGGTGGAGGACTCCTTCCGGGGACTTTGACCGTTGTTTATGGGGCGACCGGGATCGGGAAAACCCACTTAGGTCTTACATTTGCGGTCAATGGTGAGCGGTACGAGGGAGCGCGAGGGGTCATCTTGGACGTGACTGCCCGAGGAGACTCTCAGCGCCACGAGGAGTACGCGAAGAGGCTCTTCGGCTGGGAGCTACAATCCTGGGACCACTTGATCTACCCAGGGCAACAGCATCCCTTTCCACCCCCGTTGTCCTTAGAGAAAATGCGGTACTGCCACGAATTTGATTACGGCGGAAGAGTGGAGGACTATCAGGTGAACAAGCCGGCGGGACCGGAGTTTCGGCGGGACTGGCTGGCTGCCTACGCGCAGCGGTGGAAGACAGTGCTTTCCTTCTTCTACTTTCACTTTGCCGCACAGGTCAAGAGAGTTGTCGTGGACGGCGTGGACCCTACCCAGTCTCCCTCCGCGTCGATACAACTGCACATTTTTGACGAGCTGTACCGAAAGGTAATCCACCAAGATTCCGAGGTCATGGGTATGGAGATCCTGATTCCTGTCTGGCGGCACCGGGAGTTCATCGAAGAGAACCGGTACGACCATGGGGAAGTAGCGACCCTCCTCCTGGTCACTGCAGAGGAGAATTTGTTGGACGATCTCATCGCCAAAAAGATGGGGGAGGGGGACATTGGAGCCTCAGCGAACACCATTATCCTCATGGGGAAGCGAATGGGGAAGAACAGGGTCGGCCGCGCCCTGTATGTTGCCAAGCACCGCGGCAGCGCTTGCAGCACCGAGATCGCCGAATACAATCTTACCGACCGGGGACTTGTTTTTTCCTAGCCCGCATTATTCACGAACGGAGTGTCTTCGTGAATAATGCGTCCCGCCTCAGCGGCAGGCCTCAAGGCTAGCCCTGAGCGACGCCCCGCACACGCGGGGCGGAGTCGAAGCCCCTCGACAGGGCTCGGGGCCATGAGTTTGTCCAATGGCCCCTCGACGAACCTCGGCCTTGGTTCCAACCGGAGGGGTCGTGAGTATGTCGAACGGCCCGGAGGGCAGATTATTCACTTCTATGTGAATAATGCGGGCTAGGGGACGGAAGAGGGTACGGTTCAACCTAGGGATTACCACCGGTTTTGGTCTGTAGCGTCTTTAAGGTTTCCTCAAGGCGTTTCTGCTCTTCCGCATAGCCTGCAAGGTTGCCCTCACGCAAAAGCTGCTGCCCTTTCTGGAAGTGCTCCAGGGCCCTGACAATCAACCCCCGGATCGAAGAGGGAATGGAAGCTGTCGGGGACGTGGCGGAGGCCGGAGGTGAAATACCCACGGTCTTGGCAAACACCTTCGTGAGTGCTTGGTCCAGGGTTTCCTCCATAGAAATCTGGTTACCATAGGCGACGATGACGCGCTTCAGCTCCGGCAGGGATTGCTCTTCGGCTGCCAGATAGAGCGGTTGAACGTAGAGAAGGGACGTCTCGATGGGGATTACGAGGAGGGGTCCATGGATGACGTGAGATCCCCGCTGTCCCCAGAGAGAAAGCTGCTGGGAGATAAAAGCATCCTGGTTGAGTCGAGCCTCGATCTGCCGTGGTCCGAAGACGAGTTTTTGTTTGGGCATGTTATAGACGATCAGCTTGCCGTAATGGGGGGGGTCGCTCCGGGCCGCCATCCAGGCTGACATGTTATCTTTCCGGGCGGGGGTGAAGGGGATGAGGAGAATAAACTCCTCCGTCTTTTCCTCAGGGAGCTTCATGATGATGTAGTAGGGCTCCATCGGGACGTCCCTGCGTCCCGTCCGCGGCGGGATATCCCAGACATCCTCTTTGTTGTAAAAGACCTGGGGATCTCTCATGTGATACGTGGCATACATGCGAGCCTGGATAGCAAGGAGCCCTTCGGGATAGCGGATGTGGGCTTGCAGGTCCGGCGGCATGGCCTCGAGCGGTTGGAAGAGTGTGGGGAAGATCCGAGAGTATGTCTGGATCAAGGGATCGCTCGGATCGCTGATATAGAAACTCATGGATCCGTGATAGGCATCCACCATCACCTTGACCGAGTTTCGGATATAATTCTCAGCCCCCCCGAAGGGCTCTGAATACGGATACTTGTCGCTGACGGTATAGGCATCGATGATCCAAAAGAGTCTTCCGTCCTGGCCGATGACCAGGTAAGGGTCTGGCTCGTACCGCAGGAATGGGGCAATCTTTCGGACCCGCTCGCCGACTTGACGATAGAGCATGACGCGGCTGCCTGGGACGATATCGTGGGAGAAGAGGATCCGGATTGTTCCAAAGCGCGCGGCAAAGAGGGCCTTGCGGAGAGGGGTGATGGGAACTCCCCCTCTGCCCTGATACGTGGTGTAAACATTCTTATCCCCCGCCGGATAGTCCAGCTCCTTGCTCTTGGTCTTCACGAAGACATACTCGTTGCCGAGTTCCCCGTAATAGATTTCTGGGCGGTTGATACTGAGAGTACCGTCGGACACGGGAGGGATATTTTTGAGGTAGAGGACGGGTAGTCCCTCCGGGGTCACCCGATTTACGGGGCCGAGGACCACCCCATACCCGTGGGTGAACGTCAAGTGCTCGTTGATCCAGACGCGGCTGGGAAGGTGATCATACGACAGCTCCCGCGGGGAAAGCATCACCTGCTCGTAGCGTCCGTTGAGGCGGTACCGGTCGACGTCCACGTTGACGAATTTATAATATGTGCGGATCTCTTGTAGCTGAGCGAAGGTGGCGAGGAGCGGTTGGGGGTCCCACAGGCGAATGTTATTCACGGTCAGTTCGTTCTTCCGGATGTCGGCCATCCGAAGATTTTCCTCGGCGGGAAACTCAACCTCCTCAATCCGATCCAGACCGTAAGCAGCGCGGGTAAACCGTATGTTATGGATGATATACGGGCTTTCCAGATCTAGCTCGTTCGGAATAACCCGCACACGCTGCAAGATGTTCGGATAGATCATCTGGCCGATGACGGCGACCGCTGCCAGAGTGACCAGCCCGCCAAAGAGGAGTGTAAGTCTCTGGCGCCAGATCTGGGCCAGACAGAGCAGGCCACAGATGAAGGCCAAGACGGTCAGGATCCGGAGAGCGGGCAGAGTGGCGAAGAGGTCGGTGTAGCTGGCACCGAAAACCACCCCCCGGGGAGAGTAGAGGAGGTCGTACGTGCTGAGATGGTAACCCCAGGCCTTGAGGAAAAGGATGGCACTGATCAAGACCAGGATGTGAGTACGCGCCCAGAAACTGAAGCGAAGGCCTTGCCTGGTGATTTGGATGCCCCGGTATAGGATATACGCGAGCGCGACTAATAGGGTGCTCGCGACCAAAATGATCATGCCCCATAGATAAAGAAAATTCAGGAACGGGAAACGGAAAATGAAAAAACTGAGGTCTTTGTGAAGCAGGGGGTCGTGAATCTGAAAAGGGGTCGGGTAGAGGAAGCGAAGGGCCACCTCCCATTCCGCAGCGGCCTGCACAGCTGCGAGGAGACTGAGGACGAGGGCCACGGGCAGGAGGAAGCGCTTGATGTAAGGCTCCAAAACAAAACGGCTCGGCAGTCCAAGGTGGTCCTCTAATTCGACCAGCACATCGGTCGCAGGGGAACGGTGGACGAGGGAGAGGTTTAGGTACAGCGTGGTGAAGCAGATTCCTCCAAAGATCAGTCCCAGGAGGATCTGCGTCAGGAGAATGGTAAGGAAGATGGATGAGAATCCAACTGAGTCAAACCATAGCCAATCCGTGTAAAGCGGGATCGTCTGGCTGACGATCACCAGCAGGGCCACGAGAAAGAAAACCGGAAGCAACCAGGACCGCATACGTCCCAGCTTCTGAGGAATCTTGAGGCGCCCGAGCCGGCGAAAGATAGGTCGCATCCGTCTTATTTCCTCGCGTCGACTCTACGTTATGCTGAATCTTTTCTCTAAGTCAACCTTAGATCTCCTGAGCGGTGTGGGAGGGTCTTCACCTGGCAGGTGTTATGGGCCGTGCGCAGAAGTCAAGCCCTGGATGATCCTTTGGGGATTCGAGCGTGTACGGGAGTTGACAAGGCAAAAAGGGGGATGGTAGGGTAGCCTTGCCGGGTAGGACGGCAGTCAACGCGTGGGGTGGTTTTCACTGAGCCAACTGTAGATTTGGGGAGCAGGCCATGAGTGAGACGCAGGTGGGACGGGTGACTCGCTATTTTGGGAAGGTGGGAGTCGCAGCAATTGAGATCGAGGCCGGCGACCTGCACATCGGGGATACCATTCGTGTTCGGGGGAAGACCACCGACTTCTCCCAAGTGGTTGAATCCATGCAGCTGGAGCATCAAGTGGTTCAGACGGCGGTCCCAGGACAGCTGGTTGGTATCAAGGTTCAGGAAAGGGTTCGCGAGTACGATCTTGTCTACAAGGTGGTTCCATAGTGAGAGACATGGTCGCTCAAGAAGAGATCCAGCGTGAAGAAGAGCAGATGCGGATTCTCAAATGGCTTGCCGATGCTACTGTCTGGCGAATTACGATTGGTCCGATCACCAGGGCGGAGGGAGAGAGGACAATTGAGGCTGCTCGGGCGCGCATCCTAAACATGTTTCCCGACAGTGCTTACCTGTTCGACCTCATCCTCCGGCCCCGCTTTGAGCGACTCTTGACAGAGCATCTCGAAGAGGAATTCTGGCGGAAAATTAGGGGCTAGCTGGCTTCATGAGCGAAATGGAGTAAATTTCCCTCAGAGTGAGGATCCCATGCAGGAAAAGCAGGCCGAAGGGGTAATGGAGCGGGAAGAGCTGGAGAAGCTGACCGCAACCAAACTCAGAGAGCTCTGCGGGGAGAAATATCCGGAGATCGTAGGCGTCTCCGGGATGGAAAAGGAAGAGATGATCGAGGCGATCATCTCCGAGGAGGTACGTCTCGGGCTTCGGCCCAAGACGGGTGCCGTTGCCCCGAAAGGCCAAGGGGTCTCGAACCTTAAAGCCCAGATCCGCCTGTTCAAGCGCCAGAGAGGTGAGGCCTTGGCGGCGAAGAATTATCATGGGTTGAAGGAGGCTCGGGCGGGGATAAAGCGACTGAAGAGGCGAATTCGCAAGCATCGGGAGGCCTCGTAAAGCCGGTGCTGCTCCTTCTGCCAGGCGTGCCGCCGGACGGGGTAGGTGACATCGTCAAGGATGGGGGGTGAGGAGGATGCCAGTATATGAGTTCCTGTGTAAGGAATGCAATAAGACGTTTGGCTTGACCCTGTCGATCAAGGAACGAGAAGAGGGGAAGATCTCCTGTCCAACCTGCGGGTCAAAGGAAGTGGAGTCCCTCTTAGCTTCCTTCTTTGCGAAGACCTCTAAGAAGAGCTGACCCCCTTGCTGGCACGGTCCACACCACCGGTGCTTCGGGTCTTCCTGGGGTGGGTGCTGTGGCCGGTGTCGTGACGAGAGCGGATTCGAACCCTTGAGAAGGGCGGAGTCCGCTTTTCGAATTTTTGTTGAGGATGAGCCGATGGCTTTCCAGTTCTGTCTTCGATGTGGCGGAGCACTTCAAGATGAGTGGGTTGAAGAGGAAGAAAGGGAGAGGCCGGTGTGCCGGACCTGTGGGTTTATCCTCTACAGGAACCCAAAGGTGGTGGCCGGGGTTATTCCCTGCCAGGACGGCCGTGCACTCCTCTTGCGCCGTATGATTGAACCTGCACGTGGCAAATGGACGTTTCCCGCCGGGTACGTCGAGCTTGGCGAGAGTGTCGAGGAAGCGGCGATTCGGGAGACTCGCGAAGAAGTGGCCGTGGAGATTGGCGAAATTTGTCTACTTAACGTGTATTCCTACCGAGAGTCGCCCGTGGTGACCGTCGTCTACCTTTCGCGGATTATTGGAGGAAACCCCCGGACAGGGCATGAGGCTGAAGAGGTTGCCTTCTTTCCCCCTGAGGGACTTCCCTGGGAGGAGCTTGCCTTCCGGAGCACCCATGAGGCCCTTCGTGATTGGATTCACAAGTTGCAGCACAAGTAGGCCGGTGGACGAAGCCCGAGGCAGCTCCAGAGACATGTCCATCGACGTCGCCGGGACATGAGGGGAAAGGACTAAGAACCGAGATGTTTGCCTCGCCGGGCGCCATCGCGATCCAGATCGGGCCCCTGGTGATTCGCTGGTACGGGCTCCTGATCGCTTGCGCGGTTTTGATCGGAACCCTCCTCGCGCAGCGCGAGGCCCGACGTCGGGGAGAGGACCCTGAGCAGCTGATCAACGTGGCGGTTCTCGCTATCGTTGCGTCGCTGGTTGGGGCCCGACTCTATTATGTCCTATTCAACTGGGACTATTATGGGTCCTATCCCTGGAAGATCGTGGCCATTTGGGAGGGAGGATTGGCCATTCATGGCGGGCTCTTCGCCGGGATTTTGGTTGGGGGAATCTTGGCCTGGCGGAGGAACCTCCCGACCTTCACTTACCTGGACATCGTTGCCCCCAGCATCGTCCTTGGACAAGCAATCGGGCGGTGGGGAAACTTCTTCAACCAGGAGGCCTTTGGTACCCCCACGGATCTGCCCTGGAGGCTCTATATCGGTCCTGGGTACCGGCCGCCTCATCTGGCAGAGTTCGAGTACTTCCATCCTACTTTTCTCTATGAATCCATCTGGAACCTGGCTGTCTTTGGGCTGCTCTTCTTGCTGCTCCGGAAACGACTGGAACCATACCCAGGGGCCCTGTTTCTTAGCTACCTGGGACTCTATTCATTCGGTCGTTTTTTCATTGAAGAGCTCAGGATCGATAGCCTGATGTTGGGGCCTTTCCGGGCCGCCCAGATGATGAGCCTCCTCTTAATCCTGTGTTCGGTGGGTGGGCTCTGGTGGCTGCTCTCTCAAGCTCGTCGTGGCAATACCTAGTGCCCCTCCAACTGACTCTTCCTAAGCACCTCAGGGTTCCGCCAGGGGCACTGAGGGGTTGTAGGGGAGAGGCTCCCCTGCGCTTGGAGGGTGCTCAGCGAGGTGAACGCCGAGCGCCGAATCCCGAAGGCTTTCGGGACTAGCGGAAGTGCCGCACCAGCGTGGAATGCTAGCCCGCATTATTCACGAAGACACTCCGTTCGTGAATAATGCGCCTGCAGGTGCGGGCTCGGCCGCACCGGCAGGTTTCGATCCCGCCGGTGCGGCGGGACTCAAGGCTAGCCCTGAGCGACGCCCCACAAACGCGGGGCGGAGTCGAAGCCCGGAGGGCAGATTATTCACTTCTATGTGAATAATCTGGGCTAGTGAGAAATAGTTGGTGGGGCACTAGCATCTCTCCTTTCGCGTCGGCGTTCG
>JAPUFX010000048.1 GCA_027293415.1 Candidatus Methylomirabilota bacterium | reverse complement strand
TCAGCTCTTAGCTCTTAGCTCTCAGCCCTCCGCCCTCAGCCCTCCGCTCTCAGCCCTCAGCTCTCAGCCCTCAGCTCTCAGCTATAAGTAACCAGCCCTCAGCTCTCAGCCCTCAGCTCTCAGCCCTCCGCCCTCAGCCCTCAGCCCGCCCTGAGCATAGTCGAAGGGCTCTCAGCCCTCAGCCCTTAGCCCTCAGCAACCAGCCCTCAGCTCTCAGCCCTCAGCAACCAGCCACAACGATCCCTTTAGCCACAACGCGCTCGATTTGGGACATCCCTGCGGAACGCCCTAGAGCCAGCAACCCCGCGTCAGTGGCCCCCTTAAAAGCGTTGGCGGGGTTGTCTTGCTTTCGGGAGTGTGATACAAAAGGCATGCGAAAAGAGTAGTTCACTCAGTGTTCACCACTCCATCAGGAGGGCGTTTTCTGCGGTTCCTGGTGACCCTCCAACAGGACGAGGCCGGCTACTACGTGATCGAATGTCCAGCCCTCCCTGGCTGTATCTCGCAGGGGCGGACGCGGGAGGAGGCTCTGGCGAACATCCGGGAAGCGATCCTCCTCAGCTTGGAGACCCGCCAAGCCCATGAGTTGCCCCTTCAGGTCGAGGTGGCAGAGGTCGAGGTGGCGACCTCGTGACGAAGCTCCTCGTTTTGCTCCGGGGAGGCGGCGATCCTGGCGTTTGAGCGAGCTGGCTGGTCCGGGATCGCCAGCGGGGCAGCCACGTAAGCTTGATCAAAGCAGGGGTTCCGATCGTGTTGACCGTGCCGTTGCATCGCGAGCTCGGGCGGGGGCTCCTTCGGAGTCTGATCCGGAAGGCGGGCCTTACCATTGAGGAATTTCACGCGCTGCTCCATTAACCTGGTCTCACCCATCCTGCGCCCGAGGCGAGGAAGGATGGCCCACAGTGCAAGCCAATAACCGAGCCCGCCTTGTCAATTCACGCCTGTTTGCCCCCAAGACTTAGAGGCACCGCCTCCGACCGAGCCGCCCCTAACCTCCCCGGCTACCAGCAACCCGGAGGAGGCGCTCGTTACCTTCCTTAGACACTGATAGCTGAAAGCGGACAGCTCAAACCAGTGGCTGATAGCTGATTACTGACAGCTGTTCTTATCCGCTGGGTCGTATTTGCCTACCGCCTAGTCTGCCTCCCCTCTTCCGAAGAGGAGCCCTCCGAAAATCCCTCTAGTCACAAAGCACTTCCCACATGCAAGGGGGTCCCGGGCAAGCGGTCAAAAATAGGCACCGCTTCACAGAAATATCCTT
Organism: Candidatus Methylomirabilota bacterium; assembly: GCA_027293415.1. NCBI lineage: Bacteria > Methylomirabilota (SeqCode) > Candidatus Methylomirabilota bacterium. The sequence goes on along the minus strand of JAPUFX010000048.1, from coordinate 4,327 downwards.
ATATTTCAATAAGTTACGGCTACAGACTTTGGTGCGGAGATTGCACCGCAGTCACACCTTCAGGTGATGCACCCCCGAGGAGGGTCTGAGCAGTGGGATCGGATGTACGAAAAACAGGGTGGTCTTTTCGCAATCTGCGGGGCCCGGCCGAACGGAAGGCGGCTATCTATTAACGGCTGCCGCCGGACTGGGAAGGTTCGAGGGCTATTGTGCAGCGCCTGCAACCTTATGATCAGTAATTCCGGGGATCGCCCCGAGTTAATGCACAAGGCAGCTGCGTACCTTACCCGAACTTGAGGTAATATAAGAAATGCCCACTATCCTCCCAAAACCCTGGCGTTCGAGCCACCTGCTTTGGGGCGTACACCTTTTGCTGCCTTGCCTCGAGGAGATCTCCCTAAGCAGGTGCAGGATGTTTCGGCGTATGCACATCGCAGGGGGAAAGGCAGGAGCCGCCCCGCGCCACAACTGGAGGTAGAGGCAGATGACATCCACACGGATCTTCATCGCGATGGTCCTTCTCGCCACAATCATGGGATGCCAATCGCAGAAAGATAACCCCCTTCCGGCGAATCTCTTAGGGGTGTGGAAGACCTCGGAACCGAAGTACGCCGATCGTTTCTTCGAGCTCACGAAAGACGCAATCATCTTTGGAACTGGAGGAGACAACGTCGACACGTATCCCATAGCCAGCATCGAACGAACCCGTGATGAGGAAGGCCTTCTCTACAATATTCACTACCTGAATCGCGAGGGACAGCAATATACGTTCTCCATTTACTATGATTCAACGAATCATGGTGTCATCCGCTTCAAGAATCAAAAGCACTTCACCTGGACGAAAGAGAAACGGTAGATGGCCAAGCGCCCCTACAAGAGAAGACAGATCCTCGTAGACCGTTTTCAGTATCAGTTTTTGTTGATCAACCTCCTCTATTTCCTTACCATTCTCTTGATCTTTTCCGCCGCCCTCTTTCTCCCCCTGATTATCCAGCTCAAAAGCAGCACGCTCTCTCAGCCCGAACAGGAAGCCGTGGCGATCCAATTCTTGGCCCTCCACGCCCGGGTCTGGCCGGCTCTTCTTCTTGCTTTTCTGCTTCTCGCCATCCACTCCATCATTGTCTCGCACAGAATCGCGGGGCCGCTCCTGCGTTTCCGAAACACCTTCAGGGTGATCGGGACAGGGGATCTCTCTGTGCGGGTGACCATTCGCAAGCATGACTATCTGGGAAACGAGGCCGATATCTTGAATGAGATGATCGCAGGCCTGCGGACGAAGATCAAAGATATCGAGAAACCGTATGAAGAAGCGTGCGGGGTGGTGATGGTACTCGAGAGAACCATCGAGAGCGGATCCATCGAAGACATGAATCAAAACACCGACGCTCTCCGGGTGCAGATGGGCCGATTGGGAGCGTCCATGGAGCAATTTCAAATTGGTCCTGATGAAACATACGCGCAGAGGGGAGCACAGAGACAGATCAAAAATGCCCAGCAGATGTGATATATGTTTGCCAATACTCCATTAGTCCCAAGAGCTCCTTCCGTCTGGTCGCCAGGGGTGAAAGCGTGTTGTCGTGGCGTGACGCTCATCGAGTTGTTGATCGTTGTGGCGATGATCGGCACGCTGGCCGCCATCGGATACCCGATATACGGGACCGCCCTCCAGAAGGCGAAGGTCGCGAAGGCCATCGCGGACATCCGCGTGTTGAGCACCGAGATCGGCACGTATCAGTTGTTCGACGGGGGTTCGCCGCTCAGCCTTGCCGACATAGGACGGGCAACTTTTAAAGATCCCTATGGAAATCCCTACAAATACTTGAACTTCTGCATTAAGAAGGATAAAAAGGGGAAGTGTAAAAAGCCAAAAGCGCGGAAGGACCGGTTTCTGGTCCCGCTGAATTCCGATTACGACCTGTACAGCAAAGGACAAGACGGAAAAAGTAAGGCCCCTCTCACGGCCAAGGCTAGCCGGGATGACATCATCCGCGCCGTTGATGGGGGATACATAGGTCTGGCTTCAGAGTTTTAATTCGGGTGCGTTCACGAAGGTGCCGTCCTCCAGATAGGCGCAGGCCAGGAGCCGGCGGACTACAGCCAAAGAGGCGTTTCACTACCGCATGCCGCGTCGATTGTGCCGAGGCCGCATAGCCATACCTCGCAACATTAGCGAAGATCTGCGGAGGCCAAGGCAAAAGGCCCCCTCGGAGCGCACGCTACGGTGGGTCATCATCCACTTGCTCACGCAGTGGGTGGAACAAAGTAAGGATTAAAAGCACACAGGGGGCAGGTCTTGGACTTGCCCCCTAAAATTATCCCGTCCCGCGAGTGCCAGTGCTTCATACCGTAAAACCTATCCATGAACCCCCGCGCCCAGCGGTCGCCTTCCCTCACCCAGGCCAGTAGCTCCCGGCGCCGCCTCCACTCCTCTGGGTCATCCCCGGTCGGCACGGCCGCGATCCTGTATTCACTAAAGGACTTCGTCGTCAGCATGATTTCCTCCGTATCGCGTCCATTTCCTCGTCGCCTTACTAAAATGCCCCAGGTTTCCGAAGTGGCCCCTTCTAGGCTTGTTGTCTTCCGGCATGAGGCAGACATCGTCACCGTCGCCATGACACGGGGCGAGTTGCCCCACATCTTGCAATCTTCAAGCGGGGCTCCGCATGGACAAAAGTAGTAAATCCACCCAGGTTGAACCGGCCACACCAGCGGCATCGAGGCAGAGGGCGCGTGAGAGTAGGTCGAGGAGCGCCCCGCCGGCCTCGTCCGCGGTCTCCCCGAAGGCCAGGACCCTGTCTGGGTGCCGGTGACGAGTAACGGCCTCGCGCCCGGCGGTCCCGGGAACGGTGGGAGGCGGCCGCTCAGGTTGCCAAAGCCGACGCCGCCGTACCGGTTGGGGTCACAGCCCACCGTGCCGGCCCGGACGAGCCGGTCCCACCAGGCGATGATCGACCGCGCCACCGGACCGTGGACCTGCGGGTCCAGGACCGCTGCGCGATGGTCCGCCTGGAACCGGATGAGACCCTCTTCGTACAATCCGTGCACCCCTAGGTCCCGCGGCCCCGTCTCCGGGCGATTCCCCCCAGCCCCGCCAGGTCGGAGCCGAGGAGAAGAAGGGGGGAGGGTTCGAGGATGGGGGCGAGGGCACCGGAGCGGCCCGCACGATGGCTTCGCTTCCGTCGGTAAAGGTGGCCTAAAAACAATCTGGCCCGTTAGACCCGGCATCTGATCAACTGCCGCGAGGTCTGCTAAGGCAAGATGGCCAAAGGCGTTCGGCTTGAGATGCCTGGCATTGCTGTTGCACTTAAAGTTGTGCGCAGAGGGGCGCCTGCCCCAGAAGCCTGTTTAGAAGCATACTGAGAATGATCGCGGCGATACCGGTGCCGAAGGGGTAGCGATCCAGGAAAGGCTCCCGATCTAGTGCCTTATCTCTATCTCCCTCCTAGATTCTGCATAAATCGCTGATCAAGCGGGAGGGAAAGTGATCGCCTTGGCTCCGTCATTGATTGCCGGCGGGTCGGCGGGCATCGGTCGTCGGTAATCGGTCATCGAGGAGAACGGGTGCAGTGACGGCACAGCTTGGAAACGTTTCCCTCTGGATGGCGCTCGTGGTCGCGGTCTATGGGGCGGCCGCGGCGGTCCTCGGCCGTCGGCGGGACCGAGGGGCCCTCCTCGAGTCGGGCTATAGGGCCGTCCTGGCCCACTGTGCCCTGGTGACCATCGCTCTGGTCAGCCTGGAGTACGCCCTGATCACCTCCGACTTCAGCATTGAGTATGTGGCGTTTAACAGCAGCCGGAATTACGCGGTCTGGTACAAGATCGCCGGCCTCTGGGGAGCTTTGGAAGGCTCGCTGTTGCTCTGGGCCTGGATGCAGGGCGTGTTAGCCGCGCAGGTGGTCCTCATGTACCGGCGGAAGCACCGGGATTTCATCCCGTACGTGAGTGCCGTCCTGATGGGCATCTCCGCCTTCTTTATCCTCGTGTTGCTGATCCCGGCGAATCCCTTTGAACAACACTTCCCCGTGCCTCTCGAAGGGCGGGGTCTGAATCCCCTCTTAGAAGATACCAGCATGCTGATCCATCCCCTCTTGCTCTATTCGGGCTATGTCGGCTTTACCGTCCCGTATGCTTTTGCTATGGCCGCCTTGATTACCGGTCGGCTCACAGAGGAGTGGCTCTATATCACGCGGCGTTGGGCGGTCACCGCGTGGGTGTTCCTGACCAGCGGGATCATTTACGGCGGCTGGTGGTCCTACCATGTGCTCGGATGGGGAGGGTACTGGGCTTGGGACCCGGTGGAGAATGCCTCCTTCATGCCCTGGCTGGC
>JAPUFX010000047.1 GCA_027293415.1 Candidatus Methylomirabilota bacterium | reverse complement strand
CACAACCTGAAACGGATGATCACCCTGCAAAAGAAGGTGAGCTCCGCCCTCTTCTACCCTGCGATCCTCCTCGGGCTGACTACCGCCGTGGTGATCTTCCTGCTCACCGTGGTCGTCCCGACGTTTTCCCAGATGTACCAGGACTTCGATGCCCAACTCCCCTACCCGACGCGGCTCCTCTTGGCCCTCACCGACCTCGTCCGCAGCCAAATCCTCATCATTATCCCTGCCCTTCTCATCGGCCTGTTCGGACTCTGGCAGTGGCGCCGGACGCAGGCTGGCCGGCTCTATCTTGACCATCTTGTCTTGCGCCTGCCATTGGTTGGGCAGGCTATGCACCAATTCTCCCTTGCGACGTTCTGCCGAACCCTGGGAACGGTGCTCGCCGGGGGAATGCCGATGGTACCCGCCTTGCAGATAGCCACTGGGTCCGTGCAGAATCGCGCCGCTCAAGAGCAATTAGAAAGAGCGATCCCGGCGGTGACAGGGGGGGCGTCAGTTGCGGCGGCGCTGGAAGGTGCCAGGGCCGCCCCGCCGTTGGTCCTGGAAATGGTGGGGGTCGGAGAACGGACCGGTGCCCTGGAGGAGATGCTGCATCACGTGGCGGACTTTATCGAGGAAGAGCTGGATTACCGTCTTTCCGCAATGGCCACGCTGATCGAGCCGGTCATCATGGTGGTCATGGGGCTCGTCGTAGCCGGGATCGTGATCGCGATGTACCTCCCAATCTTCCACCTCTCATCGGCCATCCGATAAAGGGGGGAATACTCGTGCCAGGGATCAGGCAGCTCACACAGGTCCTCATCGAAGGAGAGTGGATCAGCCGTGAAGCGATCCAGGAAGCCGAGCGCCAGGGGCTCGAGGGGAGCCGCCTCGCCGAATATCTTGTGGAGGCCGGCCACCTCACCGAAGAGGACCTTGCGCAGGCCCGAGCCCGACAATACGGCCTCCCCTTTGTTGATCTGGACACTGTCGAGCCGGACACCAGCCTGATGAAACGCCTCCCCCCAGCCCTTTTGCAAAGTGGGGCCCTCTTCCCCTACCGGCGCAGCGACGGCCGCCTGGCCATCGCCGTGGCCAAACCAGGTGATCTCGCCCTGCTAGACGAGGTGCGCCTCTGTCTCGGAGACACGGAGATGGGGGTCGCCGCTGGAGCACAGATTCGGGCGAAACTCCAGGGGGTCGAGACCGCACAACACGTCCTCCAAGAGCTCGGCCAGGACTTCCAGCTTTCGCTGGTGACAGACGATGAAGAGGCATCGTTAAGCCTGGAGCGGGTTAAGGAAGATCAAAGTCCGATCATCAAGCTGGTGGACACGATCGTTCTTCACGCCCTGGACCGGCGGGCCAGTGACATACATTTGGAGGGGACCGAACGACACCTCCTGGTCAAATATCGGATTGATGGAATGCTTTACCCGGCCATGGAGCCTCTGGACCGGCGCTACCAGGAATCCGTCGTATCACGGATCAAGATCATGGCCGACCTGAACATCGCCGAACGCCGCGTCCCCCAGGACGGCCGGATCAAGCTTCGCCTGAAACAGAGGACGATCGACTTCCGGGTATCGGTCATGCCGAGCGACTTTGGCGAGGCCGTGGTCATTCGGATCCTGGACAAGGAGGCCATCACGGCTGAACTCAGCGAGATCAGACTCGAGCGTCTCGGATTCCCCGAAAAAGACCTCAAGCGGTTCCGGCGGTACGTCCACCGGCCTCATGGCATGATCCTGGTCACCGGCCCCACCGGCAGCGGCAAGACCACCACGCTGTACGCCGCCATCTCCGAGATCAATCACGGGCAGGACAAGATCATCACCATCGAGGATCCCATCGAATACCAGCTCAGCAACGTGGTGCAGATTCCCGTGAACGAAAAGAAGGGCCTGACCTTTGCCCGGGGGCTCCGCTCCATCCTCCGCCACGATCCTGACAAAATCATGGTTGGCGAGATCCGCGACCCCGAGACGGCCCAGATCGCGGTCCAGGCCGCGCTGACCGGCCACCTGGTGTTCACCACGGTGCACGCCAACAACATCATCGATGTCATCGGCCGGCTGATCCACATGGGCCTCGAGCCCTATAATTTCGTCTCTGCGCTGAACTGCATCATGACACAGCGTCTCGTCCGGCTGATCTGTCCGCACTGTCAGGTCCAGGCGACGCTGTCACCCGAGCTGCTCGAGGAGTCGGGATTTTCCGACCTCCCCCAGACCCCCCTGCTCGAGGGGAAGGGATGTCCCGAGTGTCTGCACACCGGCTATCGAGGGCGCACCGGGATTTTTGAACTGGCCGAGGTCACCGATCGAATCCGCCAGGCAATCTTGGACCGACGACCGCCGGCAGAGATCCGCGCGGTTGCCCGTGAGGAAGGAACAACCCCCTTACGTCAGGCGGCCTTAAACAAGCTCTACGCGGGCATCACGACCCTGCAAGAGGTCAACCGGGTCACCTTTGCGGAGACGTAACATGTTGCGAGGTGCTTGGGGACTGCAGATCGAGAAGGGACAGATCGCCCTCTGCCGGATCCGGCAGCACTCCCAAGGGCTCACAGTGAAGGAGTCGGCCTCTCATCCCCTGCCTCCCGGCCTGGTCATCCCGTCCTTCACCGAGCCGAACGTCGCCGAGGAGCAGGTATTGGTTGCTGCGCTTCGGCGCCTGCTCACGCAAGCCGGGTGGAGGGGAGGAAGTGCGGTGGTGGCCATTCCCGACCTGAGCTGTCGTATCGGATATCAAGATTTCGAAGAGCTGAAGGGGACCCCCGCTGAGGTTCGACAATTTCTCTCCTGGCGCATGAAGGATCGCCTCCCGTTTCCTGTTCAGGAGGCCCGCATCGATTATCAACCCCTCCGGTCACGAGAAGACGGGATGTGCCTTCTCTACTTGTTGGCTCGCGAGGCTGTCATCGGCCAATACGAAGCCCTGCTGGCCCAGGCCGGCCTCGAGCCAAGCCGGATCGTCCCGCGGGGGCTCGCTCTGCATCGACTGCTCGCGATCGACGGTACCCGTGGTAAGCAACTCTTCCTTACTCCCGGGCCCGCAAGTGACTTGCTCATGTATATTGAGGAGGGAGTTCCGTATCTCTGGCGGGTTCTCCCCTGGCAGGAAAACGGCAGCATCCAGGATCTGAACCATCGCGTGGAAAGGACGGTTCGAGAACTTCGTGAGACAATCACCTACCTGGAAGAAGAGATGAGGGTCGGACAATTGGACGGTCTCATCCTGTTGGGAGAGATCGAACCGGCCTTCACTGAAGCTGTGAAGACAGCTTGCCAATTTCCGATTCAAACCGTGCCTGTATCCCGGCTCAGTCTCCCTGTGGAACTCCTTCCTTCCGCCGGGGCAGCCTTGCTCCAGCAGGCCTGGAGGCCAAGATGGAAATCACCCTGAATCTCGTCTCACCTGAGATCCAGAAGCGACGGCGCCTGCGTCACCTGGCCGTGGCAGGGCTCTGCCTCAGTCTGCTCCTTGGCCTCGGCAACTTCTTCCTCTACCGTTCCTCCCGCGCGGATCTCCGTATCGCCCAGCAACGACATGAACGCTATCAGCAGGCCGTCCGCAAACGGGAAGAATCCCTCGCCGCGCTGACCAAGCGTCTGCCAGCTCAGAAGGTCGAACACCTGGATGCTCGAGTCAAGCTCTACAATCAGATCATTCAAGGGTCCACGTTCTCGTGGAGCCATCTCCTCTTTGAGCTCGAGCGGGCCATCCCGGCCAACGTCGCCCTCGTCGAAATCCAGCCCAACTTTGTCGAAGGGGACATCATCCTGACGGGTACTGCCAAGACCATGGAGGATTTGCTCGGCTGCGTGCGGAGCCTCAAAGAACGGGATGCTTTTTATCAGGTCTACCTCCTCAAGCACGCAGTGAACAAGGATCGGACCAGAGGTGGTGGGATGCAATTCAGCGTCTCGCTCCGCTACCGAGGGGAAGCCGCATGAAGCATCGATTATTGCTTCTCGCCCTCGCTCTTCTTCTGCTCAATCTGGCATTTTTCTTTCTGGCGATCCTCCCCACCCGCCGGGCGGTGCACGTCAATGCCGCTGCCGCTCAAGATCTCCAGAACCGGATTCGATCCCTTCGGCACGAAGAGCGACAACAGGAACTCCTGGTGTCCCTGTTGAACAGGATGGACCAGTTCCGCAACCAGATCCCGCCCCATGGGGCCATTCTCCAAATGATTCGGCGGGTCACCGATCTGGCCCGGAAACTCCGTCTCTCTGTCCCATCTATCAAGTATGACCCAGTAGAGGTCACGGAGGAGGCGCTGGTCAAGCTCACGGTTCAGATGGAGGTGGGGGGAAAGTACGCTGCCATCCGTCGCTTCCTGTATGAGATCGAGGGACTCCAGGATCCCCTGCTCATCGAGAAGGTGGTGCTAACCAGCCAGCGAGGGATGGACCGTCTTTCCCTCCGGCTTGCGATAGCCGCCTATTTCCTGGACGAGGAGCGCAGCCCGGCCAAACGCGAAGCGGGAGCGGGGCGCCTGTAAAAGAAAGGGGTCCATGACGAGGGATAGGAAAAAGTGGATCGTGCTTGCGTGCCTGGTAATACTCTGGGTGGTCCTCATTCTGGTGCAACGCTCACAAGTGAGGATCTCACGGCCGACCCGAGTTTCCTCTGTCTCCCGGGGCACTCCAGGACGGCGAGGAGGGCCTGCCTCGCGCCTCCAGAAACAGGCAAGGGAGCGCTCGAAGATACCCCGCCTCAAGCTCAGCCGGGCCGAGCGGGTGCGACCTCCTTTTGAACCAGAGGCTCGGAACATCTTTGCCTTGATTGAACCATCCTCTGCCTTCCGCCCAACTCCACCCGCCAAACCACAGGTCGTCACCACCCCGCCTATCCCTCCCCCTCTCGACCCGTTCGTCGAGGAGGCGAAAAAGGTTCGTTTTCTCGGGTATGCCGAGGCAGATGGCAAGGCGATGGCGTTTGTCGTCTATCAGGGCGAGGCCCTGGTGATCCCGGAGGCGGGGTCCTTTGGCCGTCTGTTTCAGGTCAAAAAGATCAAGGAAGACGTCCTTATCCTCAGCTCCACGGATGGAACAAAAGAGGTTCAGGTAAAGCTAGGCCTGGAGAGCAACGCTTTACCAAATCCAGGGCGAGGTCCCAGGCCGGGCACGACTCCACCGAATAGAGGAATTAGTCAGAGAGGGAAACAGCCATGAGGCAAAATCGATCAGCACTGTTGGTCCTGATCCTGGGGATGTTTTTCTTCCTTTCCGCCTGTGCCGATAGCACTCCGCCCCTTATAAAGGGGAAGGAGCTGATGCGGACCGGCAGCTACGACAAGGCGGTCACTTTCTACATGGAGAGACTCAGCGAGAGCCCCAAGTCTATCGAAGCCCGGTTAAATCTGGTCCGGGCCCTACGGGCGGCGGCCGCCCAGCACGCCAAGAGGGGGGTCAAACTCGAAAAGGGAGGCCGGCTCGATGCAGCCCTGATGGAGTACCGGCGCTCGCTGGAGTACAACACCGAGGAGTCCCTGGCTAAACAAGGAGTAGATCGGGTGAGAGCCAAGCTGCGGGCCCAAGAGCTGTTGACAAAGGGGAAGGATCTCTTTGACGAGGGAGAGGTGCGGGAGGCCACTTACATGCTAGATGAGGCCATGGACCTCGATCCCGAGAATACAGAGATCCAAGATGCGTATCAGGAGGCGGCCGAACAGTTACAGCAGACCGCTGATGAGGCGATCCGGGCGAGCGAGCTGGCCCCGACCAAAGAGGCCATGAGTCTCCTCTCAACAAAGCCGGTCACCCTCCGCTTCAAGGAGACCGATATCAAGGACGTGCTCGAGATCATCTCGAAGCTGGGCCAGGTCAACATCCTGGTGGACGAGGGGGTACGGGCGAAGAAGGTGACGAGCTACATCACAGATCTTCCGCTCCGCCAGGCCTTCACCCTGATCCTCAACACCAACCGCCTCTTCGCCAAGCAGATCAACGACAATTCCCTCGTCGTCATCCCGGACACCCCGGCCAAGCATCGGCAGTACGACGAGCTTCAGGTCCGGACGTTCTATCTGAGCAACGCCCAAGCAAAGCGGATCGTCAACCTCCTCCGGACTATCCTGAGCACTCGCCAGATTTTTGTCGACGAGGAGCTGAACGCCATCACCGTCCGGGATACGCCCAAAAAGATCGCCTTAGCCGCAAGGCTCATCCACCTCAACGACCGGGGGGGCGGCGAGGTGGAGCTTGATCTGGAGCTCCTGGAAGTGGACCAGGCCAAGCTCACGGACTTCGGCATCACGTTCACCGACACGTACACGGCAGGTTTCTTTCTCGGAGAAGAGGGGTTTAGTCTGGTGACTCCTGCGATACTGGGTGGGGCTTCCTTAGCGGAGGATTTTTTCTTTACCAATCCGCAGATCTTTCTGGACCTGCTCAAGAACGACAGAGAGGTGAAGGTATTGGCCAACCCCACCCTCCGGGTCCTCGATCGGCAAAAGGCCACCATCGTGATCGCAGAGAACCGGCCCTTCGCGGTCTCGACCACGACAACCAGTCCCGGGGGGACAACCGAGGCGGGAACGGTCATCGCGGGCACCACGGCCGAGACCCGCGTGGAGTTTCGGGATGTGGGCCTGACGCTGAGCTTCACCCCCATCATCCACCTGAACGGCGAGGTTACCATCGAGATCAGCTTCGAGATTTCGCAGATCGCCGCGCAGGAGCTGCAGGTGGGCAATGAGCTTCAACCCACCACCAATCGTCGGACCCTGAACACCTTCATCACACTCAGGGACGGCGAGAGTCGGCTGCTGGGGGGCCTGATCCAGGATGAGGAACGCAAAACAGTCGTGTACTCCCCGTTTCTCGGGGACCTTCCGCTCATCGGCACCCTGTTCAGGGAGACGCGGACGGAGAAGATCCGGACGGATGTCCTCATCTCCATCACCCTCCGCGTGGTGAAGCGGTTCGAGCCGCCACACCGGGATCTGTCTACCTTCTGGGCCGGGACCGGGCAGAGCTTCGAGGGCGGGCCGGTATCGCCCGCTCGAGCTCCGGCTCGCCGGCCGCGACCGGCCCGCACCCCGGCACGACCTTCGCCGCAGCAGTGATGTCGTCGACCGGGGACCATTGAACGATGACCACCTTGAAACACAAGAAAAGATGGGGCAGGTCAGGCTTCACTTTGGTGGAGCTTTTGATCACGATCGCGTTGCTTGGCGTGTTGGCCTCGGTGGCGATGCCGTTGGTAGAGGCAACCGTCACGCGGACCAAAGAGATCGAGCTCCGACGATCGCTCCGCCGGATGCGCGAAGGCATCGATCGGTTCAAGCTGGACTACGACAAGGCGAAGCAGAACGCCAAAGATGCGAAAGAGATCTTCAAGGAGCTCGTCAGGACCGATCGCACCGGCTATCCGCTCACCCTAGAAGAGATGGTCGAGACCAAGACCCTCCGCCGCATCCCCAAAGACCCGATGAGCGAAGATGGCGAGTGGGGCACACGCTCTTACTCCGACGGCTTGAAGTCAATTCTCACCGATGGGCGAGATGTCTACGACGTAGCCTCGACCAGCACGGCGACCGCTCTGGACGGGAGCACCTATGACACCTGGTAGAGAAGTTCACGGTTCACGGTTCACGGTTCACCGACCAGAGCTCAGCGTCCACGGAAAGGGTCGACGCCTAAGAACCAAGGGAATGTCCGTGAACTCTGAACTGTTCACTGTGAACCAAGGGGGTTTTACTTTTATCGAGATAATGATCGTGCTGGCCGTCATCGGTATCCTCGTCACTATGGCTCAGCCGAGCTTTAGCACCTCGGTATGGCGGGCGAGGGAAGCCACGTTAAAGGAGGACCTGTTCATTTTCCGAGACGTCATTGACCAGTATTATGCCGACCAGGGCGAGTACCCGCCGACGCTCGAAGCGCTCGTGGAAATGCGGTATCTGCGCAAGATCCCGAAGGATCCCATCACCGCGACTCATGACACCTGGTTGGTCGTCTATGCTTTCAGTGAGCTCGGGGAGGAAGAGGGGATCTTCGATGTCAAGAGCGGGAGTGACATGGTGAGCCTAGACGGCACCCCCTATACCGAATGGTGACACTAGTCAATAGTCCAACGTCCAACGTCAATGATAGGAATGGTCCCTTCCGATCTCAAAACGAAGACGTTGGCCTTTGGGCATTGGAGATTAGTTGTGCGACGTTGGACATTGGACCTTGGGCTTCGGACCCCAGCTGCCCAGTCGGGCATGACCTATATCGGCCTCCTGCTCGTCATCGTCCTGATGGGGATTGCCACGGCTGCGCTTACACCCGTGTGGAGCACTACGGTCCAGCGCGAGAAGGAGGAGGAGCTCCTCTTCCGGCTTGGTGAGTTCCGCCGAGCCATTGCTGGCTACCGTCAGGACCACGGTCGCTACCCGCGCAAGCTGGAGGACTTACTCGAGGACAAGACTCAGTTCCAGGTCCGCCGCTATCTCAGGCGGATCTATCCGGACCCCATGACCGGCGAGGCCGATTGGAAGTTAGAATTTCTCGTGGACAAGAGCGGTGTGATCGCCGGAATCCGAGACCTGCACAGCCGGAGTGAGGCCGAGGGCTTTCGCAATATCCCTGACAAGGGAAATCGATATAGCGATTGGTAGCCGGAGCCCGGTGCAACCCCTTCCCAAGTCCCAGCACCCACCTAAATCTTCATCGAAAACGATTTGTCTCCATGCCGTCTTGCTCCGAGCTGCTGACCAAAGGGCATGCAGGGATGAACCCGAGGATTACCTCGGTGGACATAAGGCATGTTGATTGCATGAGACTACCGCAAAATGACGAATACATTGCAAAAAGTCAGGAGGCGGGAGACAGAAGGCATGAAGCGGATAGGAGAAGTCTCCAGCGGGAGCACCCTACGACTTAGTCTCCTTGGTATAATCGCAATTGTCGTCATGCTGGCCCTGGGAGTAGAAGGCGTGGGAGCCCCCTTGGACCCGGCGGGCATGTTGCCCGACCCGGTAGCTAGGAAAACACCACCCGTCATCCTGCCAGAGCCCGATGTAGCGACGAAGGCCAGGATCGTCGAGGCCTACGGCAAGCTGCCGTTAAGCTTTGAGGTAAACAACGGTCAGACCGACGCCCAGGTGAAATATCTCGCTCGCGGTCGGGGCTACACGCTTTTCTTGACGGGAACCGAGGCGGTCTTGGTTTTGAAAAATCAGCCGTCCGCACTCAGCGATCAACAGTCAGCAAGAAAGGAGCATACCAAGAAGACCCAAAGCCCAAGCCGAACTGTGCTGCGGATGCAACTCGTTGGCGCCAACCCTCATCCAAAGGTTGTGGGCCTAAATAAGCTGCCCGGTAAGAGCAATTACTTTATCGGTAACGATCCCCAAAAGTGGCGCACGAATATCCCGACGTACGCCAAGGTGCGATACGGGGACGTGTATCCCAACGTGGATCTTGTCTACTACGGCAACCAGCGACAGCTAGAGTACGACCTTGTCGTCGCTCCCGGCGCCGATCCCAAAGCCATCACCCTCGCCTTTGAGGGCGCAGATAAACTCGAAATCAATGACCAGGGCGACCTTGTCCTGCAGACTGTTGCCGGCCAAGTTATCCAGCATGCCCCGGTGATATATCAGGAAATCAACGGTGTGAAGCAGGCCATCAACGGTCATTACGTCCTGCGGGGCAAGGACCATGTCGGGATTCAGGTAGGGCCCTATGATGCGACCACGCCCCTGGTCATTGATCCGGTGGTGCTGACCTACTCCAGTTATCTCGGCGGCAACGATATCGATCGAGGGAACGACATCTTTGTAGACGCTGCCGGCAATGCCTACGTGACCGGCAGTACCCTTTCGATTAACTTCCCTGGTACGGCAGGGAGTCTCATCCAGCCCAATCTCGGCAATGCCGGCGGCACCTCGGACGCCTTCGTGACGAAAATCAATGCGGCCGGCACCGCGCTTACCTACTCCACTTACCTCGGTGGCAGCCTTGGCGATCAAGGCAACAGCATCGCTGTGGACGGTCCCGGCAACGCCTACGTGACCGGCTTTACCCTTTCAACCGACTTCCCCGGCACGGCACTGAGTGCCATCCCATCAGGGACCTCCAACCGGCCCGAACTCGGCAACATCTGCGGCGACGCGGACGCCGTCGGGACAAAAATCAATGCGGCCGGCACCGCGGGGGCG
>JAPUFX010000046.1 GCA_027293415.1 Candidatus Methylomirabilota bacterium | reverse complement strand
ATCTGGTACCAAATCTTTCACACCTTGTCCTGGGCGGATGAGCTCGTCGGGGCGAGCCGGGCGACGATCATGCTTTACCTGCGCCACTTCCTGATGCACTGGTCGCACCGGACGGAGTGGGTTACCGAGCAGGAGCTACAGCATTACGTGGATGCCTACTCCCAGCCCGGGGCTCTCCGCGGAGGCTTCAACTACTACCGCGCCCGCGAGCGCACGCGGATGACCGAGGGCGACCCCCCGCCCGCCACGTTCTCAGTGCCCCAACCGACGCTGGTCCTCTGGGGAGAGGCGGACCCGATCCTGCCAGTTACTTGGGCCGATCGTTTATCGGAATACTTCCCCCAGCTCACCTTCAAACGGGTCCCCGCGGTTGGCCACTTCATGATGCGCGAGGCACCCGACCTCGTCGTCGACGAGGTGCTCCGCTTCCTCGGCCCCTGCCGATAGCCGCGCATGAGCCACCGAATCACTGGCGGTGTCAGGCATGCGTTTTTGACCTTTTTTTCCCGAGCAAGTCTCGTCTGTAAGTATTGAACCTCCTTTGGATGGCCTCTCGTGGAATCGCGGATTGGGGTTGACAGGGGGGATACGTGTCGGGGTAGAAAAGACCTACCTCCAGGCGACCAATGGGGTTGTCGCGTGAGTGATTTTGAGACGGGCGCTTAGCCCTCAGCACTTCGCTCTAAGCAGGTGGTAGTGATGGGAACCGGGGTGACCATAGCTTCCCGGCGCACCGCCGGCACACGCCTTGAACTTCCTTCTGGAAAGAAACATGGCGGCCCGGGAAGGCGTTTTGGCCTTCGCGAAGGGGTGCCGAAAGAGAGGGCGGCGGGAGCGCGATAGAGTTACTCGGGGGTCGATTTCGTCTCAGGGAGGACCTGGCTCACTGCTTGTTCGACGGTGCCAACCGCTTTCCCGAGCGTTGCACCCACGGTCTCGCTCGTCCTGACCGCCACTTCCCGAGCACTTCTCTTGGGTTTGCCCGTGGGCCGCTTCAGGGCCTTGACGGTCCGAGCGGCTTTTTTGGCCGCAGTCCGTGTCTTCTGGCCCGCTCGTTTGACCGCCCTCACGGTCTTGCGGGCGCGCAACTTGACCTTTTTGGCCATCCGGGATGCCTTCTTTCTCGGTCTGGACGGTTTCTTTGCCGTTGCCATGGAGGGCTCCTTTCGATGAAAAAGGGGGTTCGCACCGCCAAATCGCAGCTCCAGAATACTTGGGGTCCCGTTTCATGGCAAGATAAAAGCAAGCCCAGCGGAGTGGCAGGTGAGTGACCATCGCCCCACCCCCTCCGGCATAAGCCTTGCGCCGCCTTCTCGGAGCCAGCAGGCTCCCGGAGGGCGTTTTGATTTCCCGTGTAATCTGGGAGGTGGAGGACCCGGACCTCGCCGCGGGTGGAGTAGGTGAAGAACCGGGGACGGAGGAACGCAACCTGGGCTCGGGTGAGCCTTGACAAGTATCTCCAGAATACCTCCCTTGTGGCCAGATTGCTTACTCGAAAAGAGAGGATTGGGCGGGGGCGGGTCGCCGGAACGCGGAAGTCGAGAGATGGAGGTTGCGCAGGCCCATACCCGCTTTCCGGCACGCGAGGGAAAAGAGCCCCGTAATCTGCTTGGCAAAAATCCCTTCCCCTTTCATCCTGGAGCCGAATCGCGGATCGTTCAGCCTTCCTCCCCGCATTGCCCGGACCCGGTTCACCACCTTGTTTTTTCTTGCTCTGCGGTGCTGTGTGAGCCACGCCTCGAAGAGCGGGGCGACGGCGTGGGGGAGCCGGAGCAGGATATAGCCTGCAAACCGGGCCCCTGCCTTTGCGGCCGCCGCGATGATCGCGGGCATCTCGTGATCGGTGAGGCCCGGGATGACCGGTGCAACCATCACTCCTGTCGGCACGCCGGCCCGGGCTAACGCTTCGATAGCAGCGAGGCGACGCGCCGGCTGCGAGGTCCGCGGCTCCATAGTCCGGGCCAGAGACGCGTCCAAGGTCGTCACGGACAGATACACGGCGGCCGCATCGTGGCGGGCCAGCTCGCCCAAGAGATCCAGGTCTCGCGTGACCAGATGGTTCTTCGTGATGATCACCACGGGATTCCGAAATTCGGCAAGCACTTCGAGACACTGGCGCGTCAGCCTCAGGCGTCGCTCGACCGGTTGATACGGGTCTGTCACCCCACTGATCGCCAGGGGTTGCGGTTGCCACCGGGGTGAGGACAACTCGCGCCGCAGCAGCTCGGGGGCATCTTCCTTGACGAGGATCTTGGTCTCAAAATCGAGGCCGGCCGACAGTCCCAGGTATTCGTGGGTCGGGCGGGCGTAGCAGTAGATACAGCCGTGCTCGCAGCCCCGATATGGGTTGATACTGGCCTCGAACCCCACATCGGGGCTTTCGTTATACGCGATGAGCGAGCGGGAAGGATCCTTCAGGAACTGTGTGTTCGGGGCGGGACCCTCAGGGTCGGTACCCTCGGGATCATGGACGTACGACAGGGTCTCAAAACGGTTCGGTAGGTTCTCGGCGGCGCCACGGCCGCGGACCCGGGGTGGATGCATTGGTACACCCGCGTGACGACAGTTCTTGGTTACTTAAAGAGCTGCTTCAGTCCTTCTTGGATGCCTTGCTCCAGCAAGCCTCGCTGCATAAGGCGCGCGACGTGGTCCATGTCGGGTTGTGGCGTGGCCCTCGGCAGGGTCCCGGCTAGCCGAAAGGGAATCAGGAGGCGCCCCTGCCGGTCCCTAAGGTACTTGAGTAACTTCACCTCTCTGATCAGGTCCGTCGAGAGCTGACGCGAAAGGACGAGCTGCGCCTTCAAGTCAATCCTTTGGTCAAGAGTTACCCAACCCTTTCCAACGGCCGCCCAATCGGCAGCGGTAATCAGTAGATCATCGAGATGAACCTTTCCACCCCTGATGTTTACCGAGCCTTTGAGCTGGTCGAACTCGGTGTTCTTGGTCCCAAAAATTGTCGGATATTTCTTCCGGGTGTTCGGGGAGATGAACACTGACAGTCCGGGGACGCCGGTGAGTCCAGTGAGCGCGCTCTCGGCGATGTTGACATCCAGTAATGCTCCCTTCACGACTTCTGCCTTTCCCTGTCCTGTCAGTGTGCGCTGGATGTCCTGCCATTGGTTGCCACTCCCGGCAAGGTTTACGTCGAGGTTGACCGCCCCTCGGACGTGCTTGGTGGCGGTGGCAGACGCGGAACGGAAAAGCTGAGAGAGGTCCATGTTTCGGAACTGCGAGCCGAGGGTAAACTGGGGGGGAGTCTTACGCATGTCGTACCGTCCCCGTCCCCGTAAGGAGCCGTTGTAGGCCCGAAGCTGTAAGCTCTCGATCGTGACCACCTGGCCCGCCATGGAGACGCGCGCTTGAAGCTGAGTGTAGTCGATGTCCGCGATCCTCCCCTGGGCGGAGGAGAATTGTCCCCGGTAAGCGAGCGATCCCTTCTCTTCCCAGACGCGTCCGTTGTCCTTGACAACCCGCAGGACCTCCGGGTTCTTGCTCGACCCTGTTCCTTTCCAGACGTCAGCCAGCCAAATTTCAGGCGAGGACATGCGGTAGGTCAGAGCAAGGGGGGCAAACCTTTCAATTTGGGCACTCAGGCGCAACTCAGACTTTCCCACGCGAAGTGGGGTTTCTGCCAGGGATGCCCGCTGGCCAGTGAAGGTGACGGTGGCGCTTTTGGCCGTCACGGGTTGAGGCAACTGTGGCATGGTAGCCCGCAGCCCCGTGAACTTGAGCGAGCCGTTGATATCCGGGATCCGGCCTTTCTTTATCCGGCCGTTGATACGCGTGTGCGCCTCCAAGCGCCCAGACAGGTTGTACCCTTGAAGGATTGGAAGGATTTTCTCCCAGCCGGCCAGGTCCGTGCGGCTCGAATCGAGTGTAAGACGCAACGCGGGCGTCTTCCCTCGGGTAATCGCTCCGGTGCCTGTGAGTTTCATGGTATGCAGCGTGACGTTGGCTTTCTTCAGGGTGATCTTTTTCTTGGTAACCCGAGCGTCGGTGGAGATGACCAAAGGGACCCCTTTCGACTTACGGAAGTGGTTCCCGAACCGAATGGCGCTTGCCGTGGCATCAATCTTGCCCGTGAGGGCTAACTTTTCCAGGGTTCCATCTACATGCGCGGTGAGCGACAGAGGTCCTTTTGCGCTGAGGTCCTTAGGCAAAGCCCCGGCGAGAGGGGCGAAACGCTTAAGATCTGCCAGCATCACTGGCCGCAGCGTAACGTCGGCCTTCATAGAGAGGTCTTTCAAGCGCTTCCCCAGTGGTCCGATACGGCCGGTCACCCGAAGGTTCGGCCTTTCCGCGCCAAAGACGGCGGCTTTCAGCTCAACCCCAGAGAGCGTGAGTGCGTCGGCACTGCCGGACACCCTGAATTTGGCCTGCAACGGACCGGAGAGTCCGAGGCCCCGAGGGAGGCGTTGTTTGATCTGGGGGAGTACCCGCTGGAGGTCATCAATGTTGAGTGAACTGATCTCGATTTCTCCTTCTACCGGAGCGGCGCCCACATCGAGCGTGGGGGGGAGCGGGCCAACCTTCCCTTCGACCTTGAGGTTCTGACGATCGGCGTTGACCGCTGCAGCTAGCTTGATGGAGACTGGTTGGTCGAGACCCACCCCCTTGACCGTCAGGTCGATCTTTCTCACACGGAGGTCCACACCATCTTTTCTGTCCAGGTAGTGGATCTCGCCTTCAGCCACCTTTATCCGCGAAACAAGGAGGGGGAGGGCCGCGGCCGGTGGAGGTTGACCGGCGCTGGGGGCGCCTTTTTTTGCCTTCTCCTGGCGTGGAGGACCGAGGCTGGCAAAGTTTAACTTCCCTTTCTTGTTTCGGATCACCCGAATCACCGGCTCGCGTAGGATCAGGCGTGTGACGCGAACCTCTTTCCAGAACAAGGGAAAGAACTCCACATTTACCTGAAGATCGGCTGCGCGGAGGGCGTCCTTTTTGGAAAACGCCCGGTCATCGGCCAGGGCAAAGTTTTTCAGGCGTATCCCGATGCCTCCCCAGACCGTTACGCCAATGTCTTCTACCGCGACTTTCCGTCCCAGCGCCTGCTCGGCCTGGGCGAGGATATAGTCCTTATTGCTTTTGACCAGCCTTCCCAGGTTCAAGACGGCAAAGGCGACAAGAGCGCCCAGGATGAGTAGAATCACCGCCGCGATCGTGAGTTTTCTTCGCATGGAGGCCTGTCCTCTTGAGGGGTAGCGCTTGGGTCGGGGCAGGGTTTACGGCTCTGCAGTAAGGAGACTCCAGTAGGAGGTGAATGTCAACCCCCCCTCGGGCCCCATGACGACACCCCTTCCTTCTCGTACCCTTAGACGATGCTATGGAGGATCTATTCGCTCGTGTGCCTCTTCGAGGTCACTAGGCCACCAGGACGTACCGGCGGAGATCCAGCTCTTCGGCCAGGAGGTTCGGCAACCTCTTCAGGGCGTCCTGAATGTGGCTCGTGCCAAAGTGCGACTCAAGGGCCGCTTCGTCTGTCCACTCTTCTACAAAGGTAAACTCTGTTGCATCCTCTTTATTCTGAAGCAGCTCATATGTGATGCAGCCCGGTTCCTGCCGGGTCGGTGCGATCAGCCCCATAAGTAGTGCCCTGAGCTCATCTACCTTTTCTGAGCGTGCCTTCACTGTCGCAATCACTCTCAGCGAATCTTGGCCCATGGCAGTCTCCTTTCTATACCGCCATACTGTGAGGGTTAATGGCTGACGGCTCGGATGCAATCATATTTCTAACAGGCGGGCATGGGTGTCAAGGGCTTCCGTCAAACGGGAGGTTTCGCCACGAAGGAATTATGTGTACAATTCAGGGATCTCATCGTTCGGCTTTGCACTGTGTGAAGCTGGGGATAAGGGAGTGAGGTGAGATGAGCGAGACCTCAGATATTCCCTTGCGGGTTGCTGCAGAGCGCAAGCTCGCTGAGGAGTGGGCGCTCGTGCTTATCGCTGAGGGCCTGTCGCCAAGCATGCAACGCTCGAGCGAGGGCTATGTTCTCGGCGTGCCGGCCGAGGAGGCCGAGCGGGCGGTAGCCATCCTTTCGTCCTACGAGCGCGAGAACCCGGTAGAACCGCATGAAGGAGACGAGGCGGCCGGATACGCGCATGTGGTCACGGCGCTCGCCGTTGCGGGATCGCTGGTCGTATTCTTCTTCGTCACCGGCGCGGGGGATTCAATGGTGCACTGGTTCCAGCGCGGCAGCGCCGATGTCGAGCGCATACTACGCGGTGAGCTCTGGCGTACCGTGACTGCGCTGACCCTGCACGCGGACATCGGACACGTACTGGCCAACGCTATCGCGGGCGCAGTGTTCCTGGCTGCTGTGTCTCGCGCGCTGGGTCCAGGGCTCGGCTGCGCCGTCGTGCTGCTCGCCGGCGCCGGTGGAAACTACGTCAACGCCCTCTTCCACGGCTCCTTCCACGTCTCGGTGGGGGCCTCCACCTCTGTATTCGGGGCCGTGGGTGTGCTGGGCGGCTTGGGCGTCGTGCGGCGGCGAAGGAAAGGGGCGCGCGGGCGCCTCGCATGGATGCCGATCGTTGCCGGTTTGGCATTGCTCGCGATGCTGGGGATGGGCGGAGTGCGCGTTGACCTCTGGGCCCACCTCTTTGGTTTCCTCGTGGGCGGCGTCATCGGGGTTCTCGTTGCCTTCCCTGTGCCCCGTCCACCAGGGCTCCGCGTTCAGTGGGTCCTCGGCGGCGCCACGCTCGCCGTGGTCCTCTACTGCTGGACCCTCGCCTTCGGTTGAGTGATTTTGTTCTCATGGTATGCGTTTGTTCTTAGCAGGTTACATGGTATTTGTTGGAGTAACGTATTAAATCGCTTCAGCTCATTCTCATGATTCCTCCCTCTGTTCACATCCCGACAGAATTCCTTGCGCGGTGAGCTTCATAAGCGCTAGAGTAACAAGATATGAAACGGCGAACGCTGACCGTCCATGACCATCGGCGAGAACTCGATGAGAACCGCTACGTCTACGCAGTTCTCAGCCGGCGCTCAGGTGGTGTTTCCATCGGGATCAACCTGAATCCTGACAAGGTTTGCAACTTCGACTGCATTTACTGCCAGGTGGACCGGACCACCCCGGGGCGATACCGCAGGGTGGACCTCAGAATTCTCGAAGACGAACTCAGAGACATCCTGACCAGGGCCAAAAGCGGTCAGCTTTTCGAGCGCCCCCCCTTTTCCGGCATTCCCGAGACGCTGCGACAGGTAAAGGACATTG
The DNA here is from genome assembly GCA_027293415.1 of Candidatus Methylomirabilota bacterium. Classification (NCBI taxonomy): domain Bacteria; phylum Methylomirabilota (SeqCode); species Candidatus Methylomirabilota bacterium. Next base: position 8,227 of record JAPUFX010000046.1, on the reverse strand, counting down.
CCTTTAGCGGCGACGGCGAGCCGACTACCTATCCTCGATTCAAAGAGACCGTGGAACTTGCCATTCGGTTGAAACACGAAATTGGACTGGACCACCTGAAGATCGTGATTGTCACCAACGTCACTATGTTTCATCGGCCAAAGGTCAAAGATGCATTGGCTTTATTAGATCAGCACAATGGAGAGATCTGGGCGAAACTCGACGCGGGGACCGAGGAATACTATCACCTGGTCGATGTGACCACCATCCCGTTTCAGCAGGTTCTGGACAACATCGTCGAGGCGGCCCGGGTTCGCCCGATTGTCATCCAGAGCCTGTTCATGAGGGTACATGGCGCGGGGCCGGACGAAAAGGAAATTGGGGCCTTCTGTGATCGTCTTCGAGAAATCATGGCAAAAGGGGGAAAGGTCAAGCTGGTCCAGGTCTATACCGTGGCGCGCCGGCCTGCCCAACCCTATGTCACGCCACTTTCCGATCCCGAGGTGGACACCATCGCTGAGGTAGTCCGCAAGATCCCCCTCCCTGTTGCTTCCTTTTACAGTGGTCAGGACGTTTGACGGGAGAGAGAGCAGTCAGCAATCAGCAGTCGGCAGTCAGCAAAAAGCAAATAGCAATCAACGGTCAGCAATCAGCAGGCACTATACAGCGAGCAGCACTGAGCACTGAACGCTCAGCCCTCAGCACTCAACTCGGCATCGAGGAGGCGGCATGATCCTGGTGGCCGGGGCGACGGGTCGTGTGGGAAGCCAAGTGGTTGAGCTCCTCCGGCGCCAGGGGAGGCCGGTGCGGGCCCTGTGCAGGAGCGAGCTGAAAGCGAAGCTGCTGCGGGAGCCGGGAGTCGAGATTACGTTAGGCGACCTCACGGATCGGTCGTCGTTAGATGCAGCCTGTCAAGGCGTGGGCATCATCATCAGCGTGGTGACTTCGTTGAATCCCAGGACATTGGGTGATGCTTATCAGCCCGAGGCCATTGAGGGACAGGGGCATCGGAATCTCCTGGAGACCGCCCGCCGAGCAGGAGTCAACCAGTTTATCTACTTCTCCGCTGTCGGGGTGGACCATCACGACGCCCCCAACCAGTTTCAAGTCAAGCGGCAGGTAGAAGAGATCGTGAAGTCCAGCGGGGTCCCCTATACCATCCTGCGCCCTGCTGGCTTTATGGAGAGCCTGCTACCAATGCTCCACTGGATGCAGCGTTATCGGATCGCACCCCTGCCAGGAAAAGGCACGACACCAACCACCTACATTGCGGTCGAGGATGTAGCCCGGGTGGCCGTGCAGGCGACAGCGCACCCCGGGGCGCAAGGAGCTACCATCGAATTCGGTGGCCCCGAAGACCTGAGCAACCGGCAATGCGTGCAGATTGCGGCAAAGGTGTTAGGCAGGTCAGCTCGGATTTGTCCGATTCCCTTTTCGCTGCTTCATCTTATCGGGACGTTGGCCCGACCAGCCGCGCCGGGTCTTCGGGAATTCTTTGCCATTTTGCGTTATGTGGATCGATACGGGCTTCGTGCGCCCCGCCGTGCTCCCTTTCCGAAAGAGCCCTGGACACCGATCTCCTTTGAGGAGTTCGTCCGCCGCCAGTGCCGTTGATCGATGACCGATGACCGACCACCGGCGACGAGGGACGAGAGTTGAAAGACGAGTGACGAGAGATGCTTAGCGCTCAGCACTTAGCTATCAGCACTCAACGCGGTGTCAAGGAGGCCGGCACGATCGAGGGCGTGTCGGATCTCACGGCGCTCCTTGTCTATCGGGGGCAAGAGCGGCGGGCGAGGCCACCCCCCCTCGTATTCTAGCATGTCCATGGCCACCTTCAGCCCGCCAATCCCGAAGCGCGAGGTGACAGCCTCGATTGCCGGGAGGAGCTTGAGTTGCTGGTCCCGTGCCTCGTGCAGTTTTCCCTCTTGGAAGAGAGAATAAATGGCAAGACAGGCCTCTGGCGCGCAGTTGGCTAGGGCCAGGATGCCGCCCCGTGCTCCGAGGGAGAGCGCGGGGAGAAAAACCGGGGCTGAACCGGTGAACAGCAGGAATTCAGGTGGAGTCTGCCGCAGATACTCTGCAAAGACGCTTAGGTTACCGGCACTGTCTTTCATACCGACGATGTTCTGGTGCTCCGCAAGAGGGGCGACCACCTGGGGGCTCAGTACCACCCCGGTAAATTGTGGCACGTTATACAGAAACACGGGGACGGGAGAGGTGTCCGCCACCCGCCGATAATGATCGATGAGGACCCGCTCCCGCATCTGGGGCTTGTAATAGGCAGGGGTGACCACCATGACGGAGTCGGCGCCGATGGCTGCCGCCCGGCGGGTCAGGGAGAGTGTGGCCGCGGTCGCCTCGCACCCGGTGCCGGCGATCATCGCCTTCTCGCGGGGAATGCGCTCTCGGGCGAACTCCAGCACGCGGATTTTTTCCTCCTCGGTCAGATACACAAATTCTGAGTTACTTCCCAGGATGAGATACCCGCTGAGATCTGTCCGATTCCACTTCTCGAGGTTGGTGGCGAGGCTCGGGTAAGCGATCCCGCCATCTGCGGTGAAAGGCGTTATGACCGGCGGGATTACCCCATGCATCTGACGCATCTTTTTCCTCCCCAGAGGTTATACCGAACGGACCATAACGTGTCGAGCGGCGCGCGTCAAGGTGAATGCAGGGCGGGGCGATTAGATTGTGGTGGAACTCTGCGGCAACGTAGGCTAATGTTTCTGATAGGAGAAGAGAGACGGATTATGGACATTCGCTTTGCCGGTGGAAGTTGTTCTGTAGAGGCCCCTGAGGGTTCGAAGATCCAACCCGCGACCAACAGGTACGCGATTCCAACGGAACACCCGACAACCGGACCCGGATTCAAGCATTTGTACGAGCTCATACAACCCGATGGGACGACTCGGGTGATTCATGTGACCCATGATAAGGCAGAAGTGGGTTGGCACTTTTGTGATCGCCCCCGAGAGTGTCAGCGGCCGTAAGGGAGCTGTCTGGTATGAGCCTGCCCCGGGGAAGATGTTCGGAAGCGTGACAGCGACTGATGCAAAGTGATAGAATTATTTTACGGGTTTATACGGTACCGATTCTTTAGAATCTGGCGAGATGGGGAGGAGGGGACCGATGACGGAAAACCCGCAGACCTCGGCCGAGGTGACCTGTCCTTGCTGCCAGGCTCGTCTTACTATTGACCTTTCCCTTGGAGCGGTTCTGCACCACGAGCCACCGCCCAAAGCGAGCAGGGTCACTGATCTGAAAGAGGCGGTGGAGGCCCTCAAGACGGAAACGGCCCAGCGAGACGCTCGGTTCAAGAAACACATGAAGGCGGAAAAAGATAAGGGGAAAGTCCTCGATCGGAAGTTTCAGGAACTGCTCAAGAAGGCCAAAGATGCTCCCGACACACCACCGCCCCCGCGGGACATCGACCTGGATTGACGCGGCACCTTTAGTTGCGCATTGCGAGAACGCGGGCTTCGAACTTCGGGTCGCCCTCGACCCGAAAGACCTCTCCACATTTGCTGCACCGACCGTTCCAGGAGCGATCCGATTCCCGGGTAAGGATAACCACGCCGCAGAACCCCTTATGGGGAACCTTGTGCACGGTGATGGCGATTAGCGGCTTCTTCATCTGCTCACCCTAGAGCGATGCGCTGTCGGAGGTTCTCGTAGTACCGGGTCAGCGCGCGATTGGAACCGATGAGGGTCAGGGAGCTGAGCAGGATGCCGTTCACTTCCGCCCTCGAAATCTTGACGGCCGCGGCCGGGTCAAGAAGGTTTTCGGATTGCGCCACGAGTGCTAGGGTCTTGAGGCCAATGAGGAGCGGCCAGGCACAAGCCAGCCGCATGCGAACCTCCTGCCTGGGAATGGCCATCGTGTAGCTCCATCCTTCCTGGTAATGCCTGAGCGTCGCGTCGAGGAGGTCTTGTAGGAGAGGCTTTACGCGCGTAACGGCCTGAGGATCCAGCAGGTCCGTGGGCGCCAGTTCGAGGGCATCCAGATCTTCCTGCGGCAGGTAGCACCGTCCCAGGCGAAGGTCCCTACTGACGTCCCGAAGGATATTGGTCATCTGTAGTCCTTTCCCGAAGCGGACGCCCCGATTTTTCATCTCTCCTATATCCCAGCCTTTGAGGGAAGGGCGGTGGGCCATGGTGATCTCGGTCCAGAATTCGCCGACGCATCCTGCCACAAAATAGGTGTACTGGTCCAGATCATCCCTGGTCTTCAAGGCAATCAGGCGGCTCTCTTCCTCGGCCGGAAACGTGATGAGATCCATCTGCATCCCTCGGGTAATAGTCAGGATGAGATCCCGAACCCGGTCCCGGTCTGGAGCATCGAGGGCCTGATAAATCGCAAAGCACTCCTCGAGGCGATCCAGAAGTTCCCGCTCCTCCGGGATCTTTTGGGGTTCGGTCAGGGCCTCTTTGACTTCCCGGATCCGACTCGTCCCATTCCCACGGACCTCGGCACGAAACAGCTCCAAGTACTCGAGGCGTTTCTCGCGACTGATCAGCCGGGTGTCGGCAATGGTGTCGGCAGCCCGGGCAAAGAGATAGGCCAGGCCGATCGGGTGCCTCAGGTCTTTTGGCAGGACCGTCAGGCTGAGATAGAAGGTTCGACTCACCCGCTTCAGAATCTCGCCGAACAGATCTAAGTTCTTCTCACGCATGCTGTGTCAGCCTGCCACTATGAGCAGCTCGTTTGGGCTGTCCGCTGTCAGCTATCGGCTGTCGGCTTCGGATTGTTCGGGCTGACGGCTGACTGCTGATAGCTGACCGCTTATCGCGGTGGCGTAAAGACCTCGTTCACATTGCTCCGGGAAGCACCCGGCTCGGGGCCCCCGCCCATGACATAGATGCGACTACCCCAAGGGGCAGCCGCCAGTCCGTGGCGGGCCGTGGGCATGGGGTTGAGCTTGAACCATCGATCCGTTTCCGGGTCGTAGGTCTCAGTATTATCATAAGTCTGGTCGGGGCTCTCGCCTCCAAAAACGTAAATCTGACCGCCGACGACTGCGGCAGCAATGCCACCCCGCGCCATGGGCATTGGAGCATTTGTGCTCCATCGGTTCAGCCCGGGGTCGTAGGACTCGTTGACCGCCACGTTGCGGCTCATCTTCCCCTTCCGTCCGCCGATGGCGTAGAGCCGGCCGTTTACGACGGCGGCCGCCAAGTGGTCCCGGGGGGTCGGCATCGGGGGGAGAGATTGCCACGTGTCGGTGACGGGATCATAGACTTCAAGCGTTCGCAGGACCTCCTGACCCGCCTTTCCCCCGACCGCATAGATCTTCCCATCGATCACTCCGATTGCCAAGGCACCGCGGGTCGTCGGCATCGGGGCCTTCCTTTGCCAGCGGTTCTCTGCTGGATTGTATTCCCACACGGTGTTGACCGCCCTCCAGGGCCAAATCCTCCGATACCCGCCAACAAGGTATAACTTACCGTTCACCGCTGCAACAGCCGTATGGTGGAGCGGCTGTACCAGAGAGGCCCTCTTTTCCCACTGATCAGTTTTGGGATCATAGGCATCGACAGCATCCGATACCCCTCCGAGGAAGAAGTAGCCGAATCCGCCGATCACATAGATCTTGCCGTCGAGTACGGCTGCGGTCACCTCAGTCCGTTTGCTAGGCATAGGAGCCGCCGCCCTCCACTGTCCCAGGGGGCCTGCCAGAACCACCAGGGGAATAGTGAGCAGGGCAGCAGTCAGAAACGCTGTCATCCTTGTCTCCTCTTTGGCAGGCCGTGCTACCTCGGAAGGATACCGAGAAGAGGAGGCTTTCGGCAAGCCCTCTGCTGTTGCCTTCCCCAGTCTGCTCCCGTACAATAATGCGGACCTGGTGCTGCTGCCTCTGACATGTGAGAGGAGATGACCGTGACTATATCAAGCGCCGCTGGGGTGGTCTGGGATCTCAGCGATCTGTTCGCCGCCCACGACGATCCCCGTATTGAAGAGGTACAACGATCCATTGAGGAGCGGGCCGAGGCCTTTGCCCAAAAGTACCGCGGGACCATTGCTATCTCCGGGGGACCAGCGGCTTCACATTTGCTGGAGGCCCTGCGGGCGCTTGAGGCGATCGATGACAAAATAAGCCGCGTGACGACGTACGCAAGTCTCCTTTACGCCTCGGATAGTCTCCGGCCCGAGTACCAGGCCCTGCAACAGCGGGTCGAGCAGTGGATTACCGCTGTCCGAAATCGTCTCCTTTTTTTCGATCTGGAATGGCTCAACCTCGAAGAGGCGGCAGCGGCGCGACTGATTGCCGACCCCCTCTTAGCCGGCTATGCCCATTACCTCGCCCATGGACAACGGTATCGACCACACAAGCTGAGCGAGCCCGAGGAACAAGTCGTCAACGAAAAGGATAACACAGGGCGGCGCGCCTTTGGGCGTCTCTTTACCGAATTGATCTCTGCCCTCAGTTTCCCCATCGAGCGGGAGGGCACCGTGCAGGAGCTGACATTGGCCGAGGTCCTGTCGTTACTCCACCGGCCCGATCGGACCCTGCGTGCCCGGGCGATGGAGACCATTTTTGAGGTCCTCGGGCGGCACGAGCTCGTCCTCACCTTGACCTACGACACCCTGATTCAGGACCACCTCACAATGGACCGGCTACGGCATTATCGGGATCCGATGGCTGAACGCCACCTGTCCAACGAGATTGACGCGCAGTCGGTTGAGCAAATGATGGAGGTGACCGCGGCGAACTATGAGATCGCGCAGGAGTACTTTCGCTTGAAAGCAAAGCTCCTGGATCTAGATCGGCTTGCCCTGTACGACCAGTACGCCCCGGTTGGGGGGGAATTGCCAGCGTGCACCTTCGACGAGGCCCGAAGGGTGATCTTAGAGGCTTTTGAAGCTTTCTCGCCGCGATTCAGTAAAGTTGCACGAGACTTCTTTCTCCAGCGATGGATCGATGCGGAAATTCGGAAGGGGAAGCGTGGTGGCGCCTTCTGCGCTTCTCCCTCGCCTAGGGTGCATCCGTACATTCTGTGCAACTACACGGACACACTCCGCGATGTGATGACGGTCGCGCACGAGCTCGGCCACGGGCTGCACGGCGTGCTCGCCAACAAGCAGACGCCGTTGAATTATGATCCCTCGCTGATTACGTGTGAGACCGCCTCGGTTTTTGCGGAGTTTTTGGTGTTCGACCAGATGCTTGCGAAAGCTGGGGATCCGCGGGTTCAGCTGGCTTTACTGTGCGGCAAGATCGAGGACGCGTTTGCGACCGTCTTCCGACAGAACGTCCTGACAAGCTTCGAGCAGGCCGTGTTTACGATGCGGGGGCGGGCCCGGTTAACGCTGGGAGATCTAGGGGAGGCGTGGCTCGCGGCAAATGGACAATACTACGGAGACGCGGTCGAGATGGTCCCTGAGTATCGGCTCGGGTGGTCCTATATCCCGCACTTCATCCACACCCGTTTTTATTGTTACAGCTATGTCTTTGGACAGCTCCTCGTCCTCGCCCTGTACCGGATGTACAAGGAACAGGGAGCGGCCTTCGTGCCCAGATATCTAGAGCTGCTCGAGGGGGGAGGCTCGGACGCTCCCGAACGGCTTTTGAAACCTCTCGGGGTGGACTTTCGCGACCGCAGCTTCTGGCAGAAGGGCTTTGACGAGATCAGGACCCTGGTGGACCGCGTCAAGGTCTTAGCCGATCATCGATGACGGCTCGACTGTCTTCGACCCTGAGGGCCTCGACGGTGAGCTCGGCCGAACCGCTCAGACCCGTGGTTCGACCGATTCGACAGGCTCACGGCCCTGAGGCCCTCGAAGGGCAAGCTCACCACCCCGAGGGGAATCGAGGGGAAGGGAGCTCGCCGAAATCCGGCGACCGACAGCCGAGAGCGCGGAGGGACCTTCCTCGGCGGCGTCATATTCTCGGAGGACTTGATGCGCAGAGGCCGCGTTACGCACGCCTAGACGTTGTAAACCGTCGATGCGGGTCACCCCCGCCTGCGCTGCACTCCGGCGGCGGGACCCTGGTCGACGCAAGCCAGATGTCGCCTGCCTCGGAAGGAACCCCCTCCTTGCTCTTGGCGACATCGGACGTCGGACACGATCTGTGGACCCTGAACTCTGAACCCTCAACTCTGAGCGAGGTTCAGCGGTGCTGCTGATTGATGCCCATGCCCATATGAGTGATGAGGCTTTCGCTGCTGATCTCGAGGCGGTGCTTCAGGCAGCAGCTGAGGTGGGGGTGGAGGGGATTGTGACGGTCAGTGAAAACCTGGAGGA